>JANMDA010000048.1:0-12574 GCA_031376085.1 Chloracidobacterium sp. | reverse complement strand
CGAACGAAGACAATGCTCCATTGCCGCTTACATCTGCCACGACCAATTGATTGCCCGTCAACACCTGAAGCCCGGCGACATGTTTTGCGATCAGTCCCGAATCGAACGAAGAAATACCATTTGCTCCACCAGTTTTCGAAGGCGTAACCGTATAAGCACCGCTTCCAAACCCACCAAGCGTGTAAGTACCATCAGCACGACTTGTCGCAGAAACATTCGGCGAACCTACCGCGCTCAGCAGAACACCAGAAACAAATCGCGGTGTCGGCGAACCTGTCGCATTGCCATAAGTAATAGTGCCGGTTATCACGGGCTGAACCTCGAATGCTCCAATATCCACAATCCCACCATAAAAGCGTAAAAACCCTCTCTGATCAGTTGTCAAAGGCATCTGAGTCTGAGGATCAATAGCCACCGCGTTATTCCCCCCATTGATCGCCGGACTGCCCGGCAAAAGCTCATGAGTCATCGTCCCGCCACCATTATCTGCAAGTGTCCCAAGCATCGGATTTATATTCAAAAAATCGCTGGCGATCCAACCCGAACTGCCAAACGTGTTGCCGATGAGATTTATCCCGTTCGACATGATTATTCCCGATACATCCCCTTCTGAAGTTCCCGTAGAGTTATTCCCAGCAACAATCGTGTTCGAAAAAATCCCGTCGCCATTTGAATTGACATAGATACCCCCACCTGCCCCGGTCGAAGTGTTGTTAGTAACTGTCGAATTAGTAAGGTAAATTGGATAACGATTAGTCGACCCGCTTAAATTGTATATGCCTCCTCCGACACCTGGATTACCCGACGCAACACTATTACCGCTGACAGTAGAATTGGTCACATAAAATCTCCCCGCGCCATTAACAAGTCCAGCGCCACCGTCATTTAGACCACCGAAGGAACTCGTATTGTTTGAAATCTCACTATTGATCAGGTAAAGGGCAATCCCATTCGAGATTCCACCACCTGAACTGACAGCACTGTTATTAATAATTCGTGAATCCTTGATAGTAGTCATTCCACTAGACTCGACGCCTCCTCCGCCTGGGTTTCTAGCGTTTCCGCTAATGAGACAGCGTTCAATTGTAATAGTTGAATTTGCGTCTCCGTCCGACACGCCTCCGAGAGTGTTGTTGGTTACTGTCGAATCGATAATATTAACGTGCTCAGCAAAAACACCCGGGCCGGAATTGTCGACGATCATGCATCTTTCGACATTCATGGTAATAGCCTCGACACCGCCTCCGCCATTCTGTCTTACAAGAGTGTCTCTTATGTCCACTACAGTTCCTCCGATGACGGGAGATTGCGAGGTGTTTCCGACGACGACAAGATTAGAAAGGGTCAAAGTGCCCGCGCAAGAAATTGCCCCGCCCACACCACCTGACGGCGAGGAAGCTATGTTGTTCGTGAAGGTAGAGTTCCACACAGTTAGTGTGCTATTGAGCACCCTGATCGCGCCGCCATAGGGACCGTCGCTAGAAGAACCCGCATTCCCGTCACGAAAAGTCATCCCCGAGATATTTACGACAGCACCTCCAGTTATAAGAAATATCCTGTTGGCATTGTTGCCGCTGATAGTGACGAGATTTTGGCCGGTGCCGGTGATGGTTAGGTTTTGGGTGATGTTTATTTGGCCGAGGGTTAGGGTGATCGTCTGCGGTGAATTGAAAAGCATTGAAAAAACAACCGTATCGCCGCTCGCGGCAACCCCAACCGCCTCACGCAAACTGCAATCCGCATCGCACACTCCGTCGCTCGTGTCGGCCGTCTTGGTAACAGTCAACGTCGAAGCGCGGGCATCAATTGCCGCAAGTATGCTGAGAAAAAGAAAAAATATAACGGGCACGGAAGGTTTCATAACAAAAACGCCCCCAAAATAAGTTTGATACACCCAAATCCTACGCCCCAACCCCCAAAAACGCAACTTTTTTACTATCGCACTCAGTAGTTCGCCCTGTTTCACGTTTTGTTCCACCTTGTTCCATTTGTTCCAGCACGAGTGGAACGGAACAAAACATGAATTCTCACCATTTCAAAAAGAAAAGGCCGGGGCTTTTGGGCTCCGGCCGGGGGTTTTGCGGATGACTGTTGGATTTTGAGGATTCAAATAGGGGTTATCGTTCTGCTGGCGGGTGGATATTGTTTGGGACCGGGTAAGGTCATGACTTCCCGATCGGTGTTAAATGGTTACCTGATCTGCGTTTCGTATGCTGTCTTAACTCGAAGCTGCTGGTTGCGATTGAGCCGGATATGCTTGCCGCGTTGGACGACGACCGCTCCAACGCCAAATGCAGCCCCAACGCCTGCTCCGACAGCGGCTCCGACCGGGCCTCCGGCAACCGCTCCGATGATCATGCCCGCTCCTGTAGGAGCACCGATCTTGATCGCGTTTTGCTTGTATGAGTTTTGCCCGATGGCAGTTCCTTCAACATCGACTCGCTTGACGTTGTCGCCTTTGACCGCAAAGACTTCGGTCAACACGGCACTGAAATTACTCCAACGGCTGTCGCTTAATACTATGCGGTCAAACGAGAGTGATAATTCGGAACGCTGCTTCAGGCGGCCGGGCTTTGTGATCTTGCTGACGCGGCCTTCAATCGTTGCACCGGCGATCTCGGACGGAGCCGTAACCTTTGCGGTAAAGCGGTCACCTTCACGGGTTTGCTGTGTATTAAGGTCATCTTGCAGTTCAATGACCAACTCGGTATCACGCGGAATAATGATGATCGCATTGCCCGCACTCTGATATCCGGTTGTGCTGCTCGACGAATTTGAATTTTGATCTGAGACGGGAACATTGGTTGTAGCTGTTTCGGTCGTCGTTATTTGCGAATTAACCGGAGCGACGCGTCGCTGGATATCCGCCGGAAGATTTGCATCAAATGAGCGCTTCTCAAAGCCAGTGTCATAACCGACTTCGAAGCCCTGCTGATAGCCGTCACGATAATCGTCGATCGAGCCGTAGTCTTTGCTGTATGCCCTATCCGCTCTCGAATACTCAGCATGACGTGTATATTCTTTTGCAAGGCTGTCGATCGTGTCCTTGTATCCCGCCATAAAACCGTCGGAATACCCGGTGCGGTAACCGCGTTGGAGAGATAACTGAGCATCCTGTGTTTGTGCCGCAACAGGCATCGCAAACATGCCTAAGATTATAACAATTAAGAAGATGCTTAAAATTACCGCAGAGATATTTCTATTTGATTTCATTTTCTCTCCCTATGAATTATTGCCGGAATTGCTTAAGAAAATTAAGAACTGCATATGGTTATACACCACTTTCTAACATCTTACAAGAGCTTTTTTCACTTTTTTTAATATTTTTTTTCAACCAAACTTAATTAACTGCTTAATACTGACAAACTAAAAGACGGTGAAGATCGCTTCACCGCCATAAATGATCAAAAGAAGAAGTTTTAATAGCTTTTACGGAAAAGGTAGGATGCCCTGATAAAGAACGTTCGGATGTTTCGGGCCATACCGTCTTCACCTTGATTTGTGAAAGGATTAAAACCTTTGTAATTGAAGCTATCGTTATAGCCTGCGTAGAAGGCTGTCCCAGGATTTGGATTCCAGCCCAAAAGAAATTGGCCGCTGGCATTTGATGTCAGCGTATCGTAATTCCACCGAGCTCTGACATAGGTAAACCTGGTAAAGGAATAAGTTGACCGAAGTGAGAAAATATTTGTGTCGTAGGCTATTAGTCCGGTGTCGTCCCGTTTTAACTTGCTCTTTGTATAATCAAGCGAAACGCGAAACGGATCGATAGGCTTGAATTCAAACCCGACATTCATATCGAACTGTCGTCCCGTGCCGGGATCGAGTTCAGGTGGCGGCGCGATTATATTAATATCGGGACGTCCTCCAATTGGATTTGCCTGGTACACATACACCTGACGCAGATATTCCGTATATTGCGGACCGATCAGATAGCTTTGAAATGCCGAGCTTGCACGAGGGTAACGAAACCCCGCGCCGAAGTCATAGTCAAAAGCGTTGTAGATCATGCCAGTAAATCCGTAAACAAAGAGTTGTTTATTTACACTCTTATTAAGATTTAGCGTGTAATAAAATTGCCTGGCGAAACGTGTAGGAGCACCGACAAATCCTCCAGCCTGACCAGTCACAGAATTTCTTTTAGGGCCAAATTCTTCCTCGTAATCCTTTTCATGGCCGGTTCCTGCTTCTGCATTAAGAAACAAATTACCTTGCATTTGTAGATTCACGCGACTTCCGAGCAAACTATCCTGAACGCGTCCTTGCCAATCAAAAAGAACCCGCCCGAACTGTCGCCAGTCGGCTCGGATAATTTTCGCAGTCGGTTTTGATTTTGTGCTAAGGCGATTGGAAAAGAAAATTTTGTTCGAATCGACACGCTGTGTAAATCCCGCATCTGCCCGGTAGTCTTTCGTTCTTCCTGCAACTTCGGCATACCACCCGTGAGTGTCCGCTGTGTAATCGAGATTCCAAAAGTAGCCGAATCCGTTACCTACGCGATAATCAACACGGTTGTTGACCGGATCGTAAAAGCGTTTTTTTGAATATGTCTCAAGCGCCTGAAATGTCATTACCGTTTTTGGGTTGAGCTTGAATTTGCCGTCGAAACCGCCAAGAAAATTTCGATTCTTTGGAAATGACCGAGCGGTGGCAAAAAATCCGACATTATTCTCGCTTCCAAAATCGTGCTTAACACGCAAAACGCCAAAAAGTGCATTCTTATCGAGAAACGGTTCGATAGATGAGCAGATTCGAGGGGTTCTATTATTTGCGATGTCGTAGACGCGGCCTTCCTGACAAACTCGAAGTTCGCCCCGTTCATCCTCTGAGTAGTTTCCGGGGGCGTTGTCCGATGCCGCCAGAAATCCGAAAGTGTTCTTGCCGGCCTTGCCAGTAAGTTTCACTGCAAAATCCGGATCAACGATCGTGCGGGAATAAAACGGCTGCAACGGCGTCTCAAAGATATCTTTGCCTTCGAGAAAGAATGGGCGTTTTTCATCAAAAAAAATGGGAAAGCGCTGATTTGCGGCGACAACAGGAGCATCAGCCTCGATCTCTGCGTAATCGGGATTGATCGCAGCATCGAGCGTTACATTCGGCGAGATCGTATATTTCAAATTAACCCCGATGTCTTTCTTTACGGGGTCGTTTGTAAATTTTCCCGGATCCTGGAGCCCGATCGGATTAAAGATCGGATCAAAAACACCGAATTGTGCAAAACCGGCATTAGCGATCGTCCGCTTACGCTGGCCGGTTTGTGAGACTGTAATGCTTGGCACAACCTCAAGTGTTCTTTCATATTTTATCTGATCGAGGCCAGTGATCTTACCGTGCTTTATCAGAAAGCCCGAAACATCACGATCATCAGGAAGCCACTGATCAAATTCGTCGTTAAACCGATCTATATTTCGAGCTGCATTAAACCCCCAAAACTTTCCTTTGCCCGCAGCATATCGCAGCGATTTGAACGGAATTTTTATCTCAACCGACCAACCCCAATCTTCGATGACACCTTTTGACTCCATTACAATATCAACAGAAAAGTCCGCTCCTTTCCCTTCGGTGTAAATACCGTCTTGTTGTATTCCCAAAGGATTAAAACCGAGTACATACGCCCGCCGACGGTCGTCGTATGTGTCGAGCCACAGCCGAACGTTGTCCTCCCCAAAGACATTGTCGCGTTTCGCAACGGTCGCACGGATCTTATCTTTCTCATCCCAACATTTGAATGCGACGTAAAGATTTTTTTCGTCGTACATTATGTAGACTTCGGTAGGTTTTGACGGGGCAGTATTGTAACCGGGGCCGGTTTGGTAGAAATCCTTGAAGACGGCAGCGTGCCTCCAGTCATCATCGTCAATTCGTCCGTCGATCACGAGTTCCTTGGATATCTTGGGGATCGTGATGGGCCGGGATTTTTCGGCGGGTATAACGACCTTTCCGCCGGTCAGTGCCGGCTTGCTGCTGTTTGCGGAACCGGGATTTACAGAAACTGAGCTAACTGGAGCGGATGATGTAACAGCCTGTTGAGCACTGATTCCATACACAAAGACTAATATTGCGAGCATGGAAGCTATCTTTTTCATAACTGCACCTTAAAAAAAAAGGAAATGAATATATCTATGGACAAATGCCAATGACTGAAACGTCGTTTCGGTCAGAAAGTTTCAATTATTTGAGTTGCCTTGCGAAAGTAACGTTGCCTGCTCGCACAAATAAATATGTTAGACTTTTGATCGAAGTGTAGGATCCCCAATATGACTGCCTAAAACGGGCATTTCTCAAAGGCGTATGTTAGTATCAATGTTTTGTTTTCCCGCCGGAAAGCGAACTAGAAAATGCGCGAGATGACAGAGAGTGAAATTTTACCGTCAATGATCAACTCCGAAGAGATACACCATTCGATAGCGGATGCTGACGATATAGAAGAAGTTTGGGAAAAAGAGTTTTTGGTAGGCGATGTCTTCCGAAATCTCCTACACCATCCTGCTCAGCTTATCACAAGATGGAATTGGAAGTCAGTAGTTTTGGCTGTAATTATCCGCGGACTGATCTACTTGACTATCTATCTTGTAAGCGGAGAAAATTGGACCGTTACGATTACGGCAGTTTTGGTAGAATTACCTTTCCGCCTTATTACGACCGGTGTAGCCGGAGCGCTTGTTCAATCGTTTCGTAAAGCGAAACCAATTTGGCTGGCCAACCTGATCGTTTCGATCATGCTCCCGGCGTTTAGCCACACGGTGGAATTTGCTGTTCATTACGCGCAGGAAAAATATTTTTCCGATATTCTTGCCGCTACAAAAGACGGCGTCACACGCCAGCGAACATTTGCTATTTCTGTTCTCTTTTCGGTGGTCTCCGTGCTTTTTAATCTGTACGCAATGCGCAACGGCGTTCTGCTTGTTGGAGCCGGCGAAGCCACGCAGTCGCTGAAAGATGACTTCAAGCGTATGCCGCGTCTTGTCGGCGAATTCATTGTCGCCCTTCCGGTGCTGATTTTGCGTTTTATTGAAAACGGAAAACTTCACTACGCTCTCGGAGTGTTTATAAGTTTCGGCATAGTGGTCGGCACCATACTCGGTGCTGCTCGTGGAAAATTGCAGTGGGCAACGCGATCCTCGCTTGGCGCATGGGGAATTCTTTTGTTTGCACTCGTGCTAACCGTTATTGGCAGGCGCATCCTCGGCCACACTTTTGAGACAGAGGAAAACTGATCTCAATCAAGCAATTTAAATGCTCGAATTAGTTTTTGCGAGTTTAAGAGTTCGTCCTTTCCGCACGCTCATCAGCGTCATCGGCGTGGCTCTCGGTGTTGTGCTTGTGATCTTATTTACGGGCCTCGCTCGCGGCATGACCAACGATCTCGCCAAACGTGCGGCGAATTGGAAAGCCGAAATAGTCTTCACGCGGCCCGGCGGCATGGACACGATGAGTTCAAATGCCTCGGTCAATCTTGCTTATGCAAATAAATTGCTCGAGATCGAAGGTGTCGCAGCGACCGTGCCGGTGATCCGTTATGTCTCGCCTGACTCCAGAGGCAAATGGGGGATAAAACAGGTTGACGGTGTCGATTGGCAGCCCTTCGCCGATATGAACGACATGCAGCTCGTCGAAGGCCGCGCCGCAACAGCAACCGACGAGATCATTATGGATCAGCGCGAGATCCTCAACAACAATCTCAAGGTCGGCGACTCTTACGAACTTTTCGGTGGCAAACAATACAAGATCACAGGTGTTTTCTCACCGCCTTCCGGTGCCCGCACAAAAATGTCGCTTACCGCGATGCAGGAAGCCCTGCAAACCGATAAATGCACTTACATTCTAGTAAAGATCAAAGACGGTGCTGACGCCGCCAAAGTCGCCGCAAAAATAAACGAGGTCCTGCCCGGCAACAAGATCAATCTAACGAGCGATCTCGTTATCGATGCTCAGGAACGCATTCCGGGATTGACTACGTTTCTTCGAGTGCTGGTCGTTCTCGGCGCTTTTGTCAGCACGATATTTGTCCTGCTTTCGATGTACACAACGATCACCGAAAGGCGAAAAGAAATCGGCATCCTGAAATCTCTCGGAGCGTCAAAATCCTTCATAATCAGCTCGATCGAAGGCGAAGCATTTTTCATCGGCGTGCTCGGCGTGCTGTTAGGATTTATTATCGCCTTTGCGGCTTCGTATGTTATCGGGCGGCAGTTCCAACTCGCTTTCGAATTCAGCATGGGCTGGATATTGACCTCTATAGCCATTGCCGTTGGCGGCAGCCTTTTCGGTGCACTCTATCCCGCATGGCGAGCCTCCGGCATCGACCCCGTCGAAGTCATGGTCAACGAATAACGCTGTTTCTTGTTCCGTTCCACCCGAAGTGGAACAAATGGAACAAGGTGGAACAAAGCCAGTCAGAACCGCCTGCGTAAGCGGGCGGCAAAGATCATAAGAAGAATTTGCCCCCGATTTACACAGGTTCTACAGATAAGAATGCTTCCTATCTGCGTTTATCCGTGTAATCTGTGGCCAATTCTGACTTTCCTTGCCTTTCCACTCCACTTGTATTATTCTTACTCATAGCGTTTCATCTGTGAAATATTATGAGTTCGGCCAGTGACAATGCTGTTGCTTTGATCGACTGCAATAATTTTTTCGCCTCGTGCGAAAGAGCGGTCAATCCTGAACTGTGCTCGCGTCCGGTGGCAATTCTCTCAAACAACGACGGATGCATCATCTCGCGCAGCGACGAGGTAAAGGCCCTCGGCGTCGAAATGGCCCAGCCTCTTTTTCAGGTCCGCGAACTTCTCGAAAAACACAACACCGCAATAATCTCGTGCAATCATGCCCTTTACCGTGATTTCGCAAACCGGATACACGAAATTCTGATAAAAGACCTCGGCAGCAGTGTTGTCGAACTTTATTCAATAGACGAAGCTTTTGTCGATGTGGGGCCGCCGGACAAGTTGCGAATGCTGGGCGAGCATGTAAAAAGCATCATCCTTGAAAAAACCAAAATTCCCGTTTCCGTGGGACTGGCAGAAACTAAAACTCTCGCCAAGCTGGCAAATCAGATCGCCAAAAAGTCGGCCAAAACACAGGGCGTACTCGATCTCTATCATTCGCCCTACACTGATCTTGCCCTGAAACGCACCGAGATCGGTAACGTCTGGGGCATCGGCCGCCGCTCTGCCGTCAAGCTCAAGGCGCACGGCATAACCACGGCCTTCGACATGAAAAACGCCGATCCCGACAAGATCAGAAAGCAAATGAATGTTGTCGGTTCTCGCACTGTCCTTGAACTGAACGGTATAAAATGCCTGCCGCTTGAGGTGATCGACCGCGATAACAAATCAATTGCGCACACTCGCACATTCGGACATACGATCAGCAATTTCAGCGATATAAAAAATTCTATCTTCTATTTCACAACGCGTGCGCTCGAGAAAATGCGTTGGAACAACCTGATGGCAAAATCCATTACAGTTTTTCTGCAAACCGACCGCTTCCGGGCAAAGCCCGAATATTATGCGAACTCGTGTTCCTACAATTCCGTCTATCACTCGGATATCACAAGTGAGATATACGAATGGGCGGCGATCTGCCTCGAAAAAACCTTTCGCCCCGGAATGCAATACAAACGTGCCGGCATCGTGTTGAGCGAACTGGTGCCCACCAACACGATCTCCAACAGGCTTTTCAAACAGCGCGATTTCGAACGCCGCCATCGCCTAGTCAAATCGATGGACGAACTTAATATGCGTTATGGCCGCGACGTTGTCCGCTTTGCCGCTCTCAACGAAAACGGCGGCTGGCAAAGCAACAGCACACATCGCAGTAATGACAAAAACCACACAACCAACCGCGACATGCTTGGCCTCGGTCACACTTTCAGCAAATCTATCAGATTCCTGTAACTCATATTGCAGAAGCCCGCACGTTAGTAAGGGCGTAACACTCATGTTGGTACGCCCTTGCTTACGCGCGGGCTTCTGCAACTCGGCCAAAGATCGTCAGGCCAATACCGCCGAGGATAAGTGCAGCAGCGATGAACAAACGTGCATTAGCGACTTCCGCGAGGAAAATGATGCCAATAGTTGCGGCAATGATGGGAACAGCGAGTTGGAGGACGGCGGCGCGGGTTGATGTGTGAAATTTGAGTGCGGCGTACCAGACTGTATAACCAACTCCAGAAGTAATGGCGCCGGAAAGTACGGCGAGCATTATGCCGCGAGTGGACAATTGGATCTTTGACAAATACGGGATCGCCGCTATGGCGATCATCGGGACAGAGCGGACAAAATTGCCGGTTGTATCGGCAAGCGGATCGCTGCTGGATTTGCCGCGAAGAGTGTAAAAGCCCCACGACGCGCCTGCCGCGGCCATTAGCAGCGAGTTGTTCAGCGGAGGGGACGCGAGGCCGGGAAAGACTAGGTAAACAAGTCCACTTATAGCGATGACAAGACCGAGCCATTCGAGAGCAGGCGGACGTTCGCCCTTGAATATGGCAACGGCGATCATTGTCATTTGTACCGATCCGAACAATATCAACGATCCCGTCCCGGCCGTCAAACCGAGATAAGCAAACGAAAAACAGATCGCATAGGCAAAAAGAAAAAACGCAGAAGGCCAGCTTCCGTATTGCACAAGCCCGCGCGTAAGCAAGGGCTTAACACTCACGTTGGATGTTAAGCCCTTACTAACGAGCAGGCCTCCGCACAGATAGCTGATGACGCTCAACGCGACCGCACCGGACACGAGTCTGACAGAGGTAAAGCCAACCGCATCGGCCTCTTCACCACGCAATGCCAAACGGCACAATATTGAGTTGAACGCAAAGGCGACGAGAGCAAAGGTTGTATAACCAATCGTCTTTAACACTAATTCACTCTGACCAGCGTGCCGTCATCAAATCCAACTGTAACAACCACAGATGAAGTGAAAATATTATTCTCGAAATCTTTGGCTAATCCCAAGTACCTCTTGATCATTGTAACCATTCCATTCTCGACTTCTTGCCAGTCTTTTCCTTGAACAAAACTAGCGGGCAATTCAAGGTATCTTTCCGTAGGTGAGTAATCTTCCTGACAAGCCCAATCATCATCAGCTGGATCATATTCCTTTGACCCGATCAAATAAGCTTTGTAACCGTTCGGTGTTTCAAATAAACCGATGTTGAACGCCTTAATATTGGATGGAGGTGGACTCGATAGACTTATGCTCTCGATCCAATCGGTAAACATCTGTTCCAGTTCATCCATTCGGGCGAAGAAGATCTTACTCTGTACCCTCTGTGCTATGAATATTCTTTTCCGGCCTCATATGCGGAAATAAGATCACATCGCGGATCGAGTGTTTATTCGTCAGCAGCATCACGAGCCGGTCGATGCCGATGCCTATGCCAGCGGCGGGCGGCATTCCGTAACTCAATGCACGAATGTAATCTTCGTCAAGGACCATCGCCTCTTCATTCCCGCCTTCGCGCTCGGACATTTGATCGATGAAGCGTTCGTACTGCTCCTTAGGATCGTTCAACTCGCTAAACCCATTCGCGATCTCCATTCCGTTGATGAAAAGCTCGAAACGCTCGGCAATCGAAGGATTCCCAGGCGAGGCTTTCGACAACGGCGAGATAGATTTTGGATAGTCGATAATGAATGTAGGTTGGATCAAGCTTTCCTCTGTTAATCCAAACAAAAATTCTAGATTGGTGGCAGTTTCAATTTCAGTGGGGTCGGGCAAATCAATTTCCTCTTCCAACACATCTGCCCACCTTTGCTCGATGGAAATCGAATCGGTTATTACTAACCTTCCATCCGTATCTAAAGTTTCTGCACTCGGCAGAATAAATCTAGGGATTCTGCGCACTGTGGCCAATTTTCTTAATGTTCGTTTATCATCGAGATCTGAGGGATTGAATTTATAGTCACCTATCTCTTGCCAAGCCTTATCCCAATGCATCGCTATCGCCTCTTTCATCGACAACTTCACAAAATTACCAAAGTCAATTTCTTTCCCCTCGTAATTCACAGTCAACGTACCAGTCGCTTTCTGTACGGATTCCTGCAACATCTTCTCGCAAAAATCCATCATGCCGCTAACGTTCATATAGGCGCAGTAGAATTCGAGCATCGTGAATTCGGGGTTGTGTTTGTACGAGATGCCTTCGTTGCGGAAATTGCGGTTTAGCTCATAGACCTTTTCAAAGCCGCCGACGATGAGACGTTTTAGATACAATTCCGGAGCGATGCGGGCATATAGGTCAATGTCGAGAGCGTTGTGATGCGTCTTAAATGGCTTGGCGACGGCGCCGGTTGCTTTTGGCGTAAGCATCGGCGTTTCGACCTCGACATAGCCGTGGTCTTCGAGAAAACGGCGAAGCGAGGAGATCGTTTTGGCACGCACTTCAAAAACTTCGCGTGTCGTGAGTTCATTGCCACCCGCTGACGCAGGCGGTTCTGACTTGACTTGCAAACTCGAACCGATCAGATCGTAATAACGCTGCCGCTGACGAATCTCAGCATCAGCGATGCCATGCATTTTGTCGGGCATTGGGAGCATTGCTTTGGCGAGGAATTGCAGCTTTTCGACG
>JANMDA010000334.1:0-27632 GCA_031376085.1 Chloracidobacterium sp. | reverse complement strand
ACCGTCAGCGTCGATTCGAGATCACTGGCATTCGCCCCGCTGACCATCAGCGTCACCGGACAATCAGTGAATGTCGATATGATCGCCACGCAGTAACAACACCGGCAATCTAATAGCAAAAGGGCGGGTATCTTACCCGCCCTTTTCTATTTTAAAGACTGTTGCTTTCCCGACTTTTCAGCAACTTTATCGGGTCATTGGTTATCAGAGCTCCGATGCCAAGTTGTTGACATTTTCTTAGCCATTGCGGATTATCCACTGTCCATACCGTAAGCGGCATTTGAGCATCAGCTGCCAGAGAGGCCAATTGACGAGTGATCAGGGAATAATGTAGCGAGACTTGCTCGGCGCCAAATTCGCGGGCGGTAGTTATCATTTGCTTGCGTCGTCGAAGAATATCCATGACCGTTGGTCCAAAAAGAGCAGCAGTTTGGACTTCAGGCAGCAGATGTTTGATATCAGGAATAACCGCAAGTTTGAAGCTTTTGAGTATTATCTGAGGCTGCAAATGCGAGTCGCGAACTACGTCACAGACGGCTTTTGCCAGATCGTGAAGGTTGGCTGAATTTGGCTTTAGCTCGATGTAGATCAAGCCTCGAAAAGTTTCTAAGATATGTAAAACCTGGGCCAGAGTCGTAATCGTTTCTTTGGCAAAATCTGAATTAGCCCGTTTTGGATATTTCGCATTAAACCACGATCCGACATCTATCCTTCCCAACTCTTTCGAGGTGACATCCGATACATTACCGGCGCGCGATCCGGTGCGATCTAGACTAGGGTCGTGTATCACCACCGGCACGCCGTCGTTTGCCAATTGGACGTCGAACTCAACGCCATCAGCACCAGCATCGACCGCCATCTTAATAGCTGCAAGCGTATTCTCAGGAGCAAATGCGCTCGCTCCGCGATGAGCGATAATCAATGGCGAAATGCTCATTTCTTTTCGAGAAGAAATATCGTTTTCGACCAAGCGATAGGATCGGTGACCGGGAACTCGTAGTTGCCTACGATATTGAAGTATTTCGCCGCGGCAGAGTGGACATCCACAAGTTTATGGATCTTAAAATTGTAAAATAGTTCGAGCATCGAACCGACCAGCGACTGTTTTACGGGAAGCAAAACGAGCGGCGCGCCTTTTTTTAGCACACGAGACGCTTCGCAAAGTCCGTCATCTAGCGGTGTATATTCCAGCACGCCGCACATTAAAACAAGATCGAAGGTGTCGTCGGAAAAGGGCAATTTTAGGACGTTGCCTTGGACGGCGTCGATGGTCCGGGCAGACTTTCGGCGCTTATTAAATTCCTCGCGCGAAATTTTTAATGAGTTGAATGAGAGATCAAGAGCTATCGACCTTTGCGGACGAAACCCGGCGTCCTGAAAGGCCGTACTGACGATTCCTGTGCCGCTGCCGGCGTCTAATACGACAGAATCGGCGTCGATCTTCAGGTCAAGCGATTTTAAGTAATTTGCTACAGATGCGCGATAGCCGTTGATCTTCATCGCCAGGTTTTGCACGTCGGCGATGCGGTCGTATAGCCGCTGCGGTTTTTTCATTTCCTGGCGGACAGCGTTGGTCATTTTTCGGCTAATAATTTTAGAAGCATCTCACGAATTTGCGCTAATCTCACAGGGCTCGTACCTGATTCGATATATCGTATAACACCTTTTCTGTCGATCAGGACAGTGGTCGGCAGAGCAGTGCCGCCATAAAGTAACTGGCTGCTGGCATCTTTTGCAACAACAAAATCATACGGCAGTTTTTCGACCTCACGAAATCTCTTGAGATCTTCTATCTCGTCTGGAGCAGTTGCGGCATGGCCATTTACACTTCCGTAATATTTTGTTACGCCAAGTATGACAAGTCCATCACGCGAAAAATCCTGATGCCATTCTCTAAGCAATGGGAAAGCCTCATAACATGGCCCGCACCACGTCGCCCAAAAATCTAGTAGTATGACTTTGCCTTTCAGGTCCGCAAAAGTTTTTCGCTCACCCGGAAACCACTGATCGATCATCGGCAATTCCGGTGCGGGCTCTCCCAATAATCTATAATGTTTTTCCCGCTTCTTTAAACGTGACAAGATATCTGATCGCAACGCCGCTGCATCGAACGCCCTCTCGGCCTTGATAAGCGATGTCATATAATATTCCTGAGCCTGAGGCTTGCGCGCCGTTTCAATTAGGTATTTTATCCGCTGATCGACGGCATAATAATAAAGATCGGTTGATGACGTTGACGCAGCGACAACACGCAGATCTTCAAGAGCGGTTTCAGCATTTTTCTGATTACCGAGATCGCGATACGCTTCAAAAACCAGAAGCCCGGCATCGAATATCTCGTCAAGAACACGCGTTCTCGAAGACGGATCGCTTAAAAGCATTTTTGCTGCTTTGAAATCTTCGTCAGCGTGCGGGGCCATGTGGACAAAATCTTTCTGCGATTGATAAGCCTTGGCAAGTTCACCCTCCATTTTGGCACGTTCGGCCTGCTTCCTCGGTTCTGATTTTAAATATTCTGTCAATAAAGCTTCGGCGTCGCTGAGTTTTTTTTGCTTAGCCAGAACGACAACGACGATCGAACGCGCAGTTTGTCGACGGTCAGGTGCGGCACCTTCAAAAGTGATAAATTTGCGAAGGCTTTCCGCCGTTCCATCCAAATTCTCAGCGATCCAATGAAGCATTCCAAGATAGTAAAGATCATCGCCCGCAATGTCCTTGTGTTGAGCTGCGGTTGCCGCATATTTGGCGGCAAGCTGGCGTTGTTCGAGTTGTGCCTGTTTAAATAGCCAGTCGTTAAAGGCAACTTTTTTTGCGTCATACTCAGCGCCCTTTGCCTTGATGTATCCGTTCGCTTCGTCAAACATCTGCTTGACCGTTATTTCGGTTTCCGAAACGGAAATTTGGTCGGGTAGGTTTAGTGCTGTACGTCCTGATTGTGCGAACGCCGTAACTGACGCAAAGAGAATCAAAAATAATGAGATAGAACGCATATCAAATCTATGAACCGGTGCTAACGCTGCGAGGCCTGAATCGGTCCGCGCCAAACGTTGTAAAATATTCGGAATCTGCACCGTTAACTAATTTCTCCGTCACGAGTTTTGCAGTTAAGGGCGCGAGCAAAATACCATTTCGGTAATGGGCAGTTGCGATGAAAAGACTTTCGATGTCGTTAACTGAGCCAAGCACAGGCAGACCATCCAATGAACACGGACGTAAGCCCGCCCATTGATCTGCGATCTCCAAATCGGCCAGAGCGGGAACCAACTCACATGCCATTTCTCTAAGCTCTAAAGCAGCAGATTCCGACACTGACTTATCAAAACCAACCTTCTTCGATGTAGAACCTGCAAGAATTCGGCCGTCCATTCTAGGCACTATATATCCCGATGAGCTGCATATCACATGCTTGACCAGATTTTCTGCCGGACGAAAAGCGATGATCTGTCCATGTACCGGTTCGACGTCAAATGGCATATCAAACTGCCCGAGTTTGATGAGCGATGTCAATGCTCCCGTTGCAAGCACAGTAATATCAGCGGTTATTTGGATATCAGATGTTTCCGCACCAACCACGCGGGTACCTTGAACAATGAGTTTTTTTACTTGGGTGTTTTCACGGATGTCGATGCCGTTTATATCTGCGTAATATTTTAGCGCAGAAATTAGTTTGCGGTTTTCGACCTGCCAATCATTTGGGAAAAACAATGCTTCACGCACATTTTGCGACGCAGAGGGTTCAAGATGCTGAACTTCGTTCGCGGATAGATTTTCAATCGCTAAACCCGCTTTGCTCTGCCATTCAAATCGTTTATGTATTTCAGACAGATCGTCATCGCTAAATGCCAAATACAACGTTCCCGTTCGATCAAGCTCGATATCGATGCCGGTTTCGTCCAATAACTGATCAGCAAACGCCGGATAAAGATCGCGCGAAGTGCAGCAAATATCAAAGAACGCTCCCGGCTCATCGACCTCGACTTGCGGAGTGAGCATTCCGGCTGCTGCCCATGACGCTTCTTCACCGCATCTGCCTTTGTCTATCAAAGCGATACGTTTAACGCCTTGTTTGTGCAGTTCGCGGGCGATGCTCAATCCGATCACGCCGCCGCCGATTATCAGTACTTCTGGATGCATCTCAAAATCGAATTTGTCCTTTATTCGCAGGCCGTTGTAAATTTAATTATAGGACACAAACTTATGAAACACACCATTACACTTATTCCCGGCGACGGCATCGGCCCTGAAATCGTGGCAGCCACGGTTCGCGTGATCGAGGCGACCGGAGTCGATATCGAATGGGAAACTCAAATACTCGGAGCTCAGGCGCTGGAGAAATACGGAAGCACCCTGCCGGATGCATCGATCGAGGCCATGCGTCGAAATAAAGTTTCCATCAAAGGGCCGATAATGACTCCGGTCGGCAAAGGTTTTACGTCGGTAAACGTCGGCCTGCGCAAAGCACTCGACCTTTATGCCAATGTTCGTCCGGTCAAAGCTCTGCCGAACGTCAAATGCCGATATCCTGAACTCGACCTTGTCATCGTCCGCGAAAATACCGAAGACCTCTACGCAGGCCTCGAACATATTGTCGTCCCCGGAGTGGTCGAATCACTAAAGATCATTACCGAAAAAGCCTCGACGCGCATCGCCAAATACGCTTTTGAATACGCCCGCGATAATGGCCGCAAAAAGGTCACCGCTGTCCACAAGGCCAACATCATGAAGCTCTCCGACGGCCTTTTTCTTGAATGTTTTTACAACATTGCCAGGGATTTTCCCGACATTGAGGCAGACGACAAGATCATCGACAACTGCTGCATGCAGCTCGTCATGCGTCCCGAGCAATTTGATGTAATGGTGATGGAAAATCTTTACGGCGACATAGTATCCGACCTGTGTGCCGGCCTCATTGGAGGTCTCGGACTTGCTCCCGGAGCAAATATCGGCGAACTAGGTGCTGTTTTCGAAGCAGTCCACGGCTCTGCACCCGACATCGCCGGCCAGGGCATTGCAAATCCGACAGCACTAATGCTCTCGGCAATTCAAATGCTTCGTTATCTTGGCGAAAGAGACGCCGCACAGCGTTTCGAAACGGCTTTGTTTGCAGTTTTTGAGGAAGGCAAATCGATAACTAAAGATCTCGGCGGAAATGCCAAAACCAATGAATTTGCCCGTGCGATCGAAGAAAAAATAAAGACCGGGTCATCTGCCGCAGCATAGAGACTCGTTTTGAAAGAAATTAACCGCAGATAACGCAGATAAATAAACCTCTTTACTATCTGCATCATCCGCGTCATCTGCGGTTAACTAACTTTAGCGAACGAGCAATCTTTGTATTACCAAACCTTAACTCTTGCTTCTGGAGCAAGATAGAGTTTCTTGCCCGGCTGAACGTTAAACGCTGTGTACCACGAATCCAGATTGCGAACTGTGTCGGCCCGGTATTCGTCGGGAGCGTGCCCGTCGTTGGTTATGATCGATTTCAAAAGCTCTGGCCGCAGCTTGCCTCGGTGGGCTTGGCCATAGGCGATGAAGAAACGCTGGTCACCGGTCAAACCTCCGACAGTCGGAGCTTCTTTGCCGCCGTATGCAGCGCGATAGCCGTCGTAAGCTGCCGAAAGGCCGGCAAGGTCGGCGATGTTTTCGTCAAGCGTTAGCTTTCCGTTAACATGCAGTCCTGGAAGTGGCTCGTAAGTATCAAATTGGGCGGCAAGCATCCTTGATGCGTTTTGAAAATGTTCAAGGTCCTGCGGCGTCCACCAGTTTTGGTATTTGCCATGAGCGTCGAACAGCGAACCGGTCGCGTCGAAGCTGTGGCTAATCTCGTGGCCAATTACGGAACCTATGCTGCCGTAATTGACGACCGGATCGGCGTTCATATCAAAGAATGGCGGATTAAGAATCGCTGCCGGAAAGCTGAGTGCGTTTTGCAGCGGATAATTTACAGCATTGACCAATTGCGCGGGCATCCACCATTCGCCTTTATCTACGGGCCTGCCGAGTTTAGACATCTGGTTTTTGTAATTGAACATGCTGACACGCTGCGCATTTCCCAATGCATCGTCGGGCTTTATCTGTAATCCAGCGTAGCTGCGCCATTTGTCGGGATAACCTACGCCGACATAAATTGTGTCAACCTTCGCCTTTGCCTTGGCGCGTGTTTCGGCCGACATCCAATCGATCTTGTCGATACGCTGACGAAATGCAGCGATAATATTCTTAACCAATATTTGGATCTCAGTTTTGGCCCGTGCCGGAAAGTATTTTTCCGTATACATTTTGCCGACGACATCGGATAATGCATTGCTGGTTACGCCTATTGCACGCATGTTACGGGGCCTTTGCTGGCGGACTCCGTTCAATTGCTTTCCGTTGAAGTTGAAGCTTTCATCAGCGAATGCTTTTGGCAGCAAGCCGGAAGAACGTTCAATCGTACGGAATGTCAGATAATCCTTCCACGCTCCGATATCCTCGCTTGCAACGAGGCCGGAGATGCCCTTGATCGCATCAGGGTGCCAAACGATTACCTTTGGTTGTGATGATAATCCAGCCGCTTTGAAATAAGCCTTCCAATCCATTCCGGGAGCCTCTTTTGCAAAAGCCGCTGACTTCCATGGATTATTGGCCTTTGATACATTGCCGGAATCCTCGCGCGTGCCGTGTTTTTGGGCGATCTTATGTTCCAGCTCGTAAATTCGAGCAGCTTTTGCTTCCGGGTCGCTTATTTTCGCAAGCTTTAGAACATTGGCAATGTGCGTTCGATATTTTTCCTGAATATCCTTGTTTTCGTCGTCGAGATAATTACTGCGATCGGGCAATCCTAAACCGCCTTGCAGCAAGTATGGAACATTGATCTTTGGGTTGCTAAAATCCGCCGAAACCCACAGGCCAAACAGGCGATCTGTGTAGAAATTTGTTGCGTTCAGCGGATCGACATCAGATCGGAGTTGCGAACCGAGAAAACTCGACAGCAGCGTTTTATTTTTGAGCGAGGCGATCACAGCCAATTCCTGATTGATAGGTTCGAGGCCGCGCGACTCTATTGTTGCTTCATCCATAAACGCTGTGTAAAAGTCACCGACCATTTTCCCTTCGGGCGTGTTTAATTTGCCGGCTTCGGTTATTAGAGCGGCGTTTCGTTTGTTGACCTCGTTTGCAATGCCCTGAAAAATGCCCAGCGAGCTGCGGTCCGCAGGAATTTCCGTCGATTTGAACCAGCCGCCATTAGCGAATCCAAAAAAATCGTCACCCGGATCGACAGATCGATCCATGCCGGCAATATCGACTCCGGCCGATTGTGCACCGGCCGGCATGGCCCAAGTGATAAAACTGGCCAACAATAGTAGAACGACTATCTTTTGCTTGTGAATTCTATGCATAATATCTCCCTGAAGTATTTTTCACTCATTATACGGGAAAATGGCAGTTCGGTTTCTTTAAAAGTCATTTTCGTTGCAACTCCAACCGTTCGGTCTCGTTCTAATACTGTGGTCAGGCACCAGTGCCCACCGCAAAAAGAGGTTATTATGAAAATAATGTTACTGACATTGATAGCGATTCTTGGCATAGCATCTGTCGCCATGGCACAGAAAACTGAAACACTCACTTTAAAGCGAGGTCAGCAAAAATCTGCCGCAAAAGGTGAGGTCATTCTTAAATTTGTGTCTGTAATTGAGGACTCGCGTTGTCCCACGGGCGTTAATTGTGTTTGGGCCGGCAATGCAAAGATAGAGGTATTGATCACTGACAATCGCGGTGGTTCAAAAAAGGCTGTTATGAATACGACTACAGGCCAATTGGGAGATCAACATAATGGCTATGCGATCTACCTGACATCGCTCACCCCTGCACCTAAAAACGGTAAGAAAATAAATCAGCGCAACTATGTTGCCACATTTAACGTCACCCGATTGTTCAGGTGACCGCCAGACATTCATAGCCTTGACGAATGTCAAAATCCGTTACATAGTAGGAATGTTCTAAATAATTCTGAGGAGATAAAACTATGAAACGGATTTTTTTCGCTGTTGTATTTGTGTTGACCGTAAGTGCGTTTGCTTTTGGACAGAAAGATGCTAAGGCAACCGAAGCTAAGCTTATTCAAATGGACCGTGATTGGACCGCCGCTGAATTGCGCGGCGATATGAAGGCGGCAAGCATGTATGTCGCCGATGATTTTTGGGGAACTCTGCCTGACGGAAAGATGCAGGACAAGAAGCAGTATCTTGCTGACCTTAAGGCGACAAAAGATACCGATGTTGCGGACGATTACTCGGTCAGATTTTTCGGCCTGGATGTAGCTGTTATGACGCATCGCGGAACTGTAAAAGGTGAGCAGTCGCTACAATACCGCAGTACGCACGTTTGGGTAAACCGCGGAGGTAAATGGATAATTGTTGCTCACCATAGCAGCGAAATCGCGGCTGTAGCAGAGACGCCAAAAGCTGCCATCGCACCTATGGATAGAAAGCGGGCAAAAATTGCACCTTTAAGCACGCCGGCTGCTGCCAGCGTAGATGCAGCAAAGGAAGAATAGAAAACTAACTTATTTTTTTATTGAAAAGAGCGGGATACCGCTCTTTTTTTGTATCTATCCAATGGGCCGCGTCAGATACATCATAAGAACCAACAAAATGAAGTATGGGATAAGAACCGCGGCGCCTGCGTAGTCTTTAGCAATACGCTGACCGAAGAAAAGTGCAGTAATAGATGCACAGCCCACAACGGAAGCATAGAAGATCAAAACGGTCGATCCCGCAACGAAAAAAAAGACAATTCCTGCTAACGATAAAAACCCTGCTCCCAATTCCAACACAGTGATCGTCGAGAGCATCATCGGTACCATGCCGCCAAGAAAAGTCTTGGAAAAATGACTGGTCAGCCATTCCAGATTGCCTTTCCAGTCGAACACTTTGTCTAAACCGGATTGAACAAAAAGTATGCTCACCAGCAGTGCGCTGAAAATGGCGGGAAGATTTGTGATGATGTCGTTGAAGTGCATTTTCGCCTTTTTTACTTTCGTACGGGCTTCTGCATTACTGCTTCGATCTCATCAGGATCTTTTGGAACCCGGGCAGTCAAATTTAAATTACCTTCTTTTGTGACCAGCACATCGTCCTCAATGCGGACACCAATGCCGCGATACTTGGACGGAGCGGATTTATCGTTCGGAGGAATATACAATCCGGGCTCGACTGTAAGCACCATGCCGGGTGCGAAAGAACGCGAGTTCTTTGCCGTTTGATCGGTGAAATATCGCCCGGCGTCGTGAACGTCGAGGCCAAGATAATGACCGACGCCGTGCATGTAATATTTCATATACGATTTCTTTTTGATAAGATCCTTTGTCTTGCCCTTTAGCAAACCGAGTTTCTTCATGCCTTCGGTCAAAAGTTCGATCGAAAGCTCTTGCCGCTTCATTACAGTGTTACCTGTTTTTGTAGCCTCGATGCACTGAAGCTGAACATCGAGAACCACATCATAGATATCACGCTGGGCTTTCGAGAATTTGCCGTTGACGGGGAATGTACGTGTGATATCGGCTGCATAACCCTGATATTCGGCACCGGCGTCGATGAGCAGCAGGTCGCCGTCATTTAACGGACGATTGTTCTCGACATAGTGAAGGATCGTTGCATTTTCGCCGCCGCCGATGATCGAATTGTAAGCAACACCGCTTGCCCCATGATTACGCATGTAAGCTTCGATCAGCGATTCTATCTGAAATTCGTTCATGCCGGGCCGCGCCTTTTTCATCGCGAGAATATGAGCATCACATGAGATGGTCGCGGCCTTTTGCATCAATTCGACCTCGTTTGGCATTTTGTGCAGCCGCATTTCGTGAATGAGAATCGTCGGATCGACGATAGTATGGGGCGGATACGGCGTTTTCAGACGCCTCTGCCGTTGGTTGGAGAGGTACTGAAGAATTTGGAGGTCGAGCTTTTCGTCAACGCCAAAACGGTAATAAAGTTTGTCGTGGCCGTTAAGCAATTTGCCAAGTTCGCTTGCAAACTTATCAATTGGGAACGCCTGATCCGCTTTGTAGTTTTTCACTGCGCCGTCGGTGCCCTCGCGGCGACCGAACCACGTTTCCATCTCAAGATCGCGCGGACGAACAAAAAGCGTGTAAGGTTTTTTCGAACGCGGATCAATGACCGCGACCGCATCCGGTTCCGGAAAGCCTGTAAGGTACATAAAATCCGAATCCTGCCGGAATTTATACTCCGTGTCGTAGCTGCGCGTCGCCTCGTGTGCCGCCGGAATGATCGCGATAGAATTCTCATCCATCGCCCCGATAAATCGTTTTAGTTCTCCTCGCATATGACAAGAGTGTAACCCAAACGCACTAAGCCGCAAAGAGAACTCAAATACGTTTTTTTCGTGTTTAGCAGAAACAAAAAAGGGCGGGAAATATTCCGCCCTTTTTAATAACGATCAAACCAATTTTATTGATTCGCGATCATGTCCGTGTTTACAGTTTGATTCGTAACACTAACGGTCAACGGTGTGAATGAATGGCGGCGCGAGACGACACTAATTGTATACGTCTGGCCAACCTGGAGGTTGCCAAACCAGTATATCCCGAATCCGTTTGAAAGAACGGAGCGAGATTGTCCTAAAGTATCGATCAATGAGATGCGGGCGTTAGGAACGCCCTGTCCCATTGAGTCGAGTACGCGTCCGGTTATTTCGGCTTGATTAGGTGCGGCGGGTGAGAGTTCCACTTGGCCGTCGACCGCGGTCGTGCCCGGCTTGCCTTCATTTAACATAATGCGTTCCCATATGAGCGGCGAGACTGAACCGGGTGCTCCGACAGCAGTGAACCTTAAGTTCAGAAGGAGTCCGCTACTGCTGATAGGTGCCGTGCCGTAAACGGCAACGCGTAGAAGCCCTGGTTGTGAAGCATTGGACACAGCCGAAAGTGCGCGGCTGACGGTTCCTGCAAGTTCTACCGGCTCGGCTTGAGGCTGTATCACGAGGGGATCGTAACTGAGTTCAAACTCATACGAAATAACTCCCTTGTTTACCGCTCCCTGGATGCTAACTGGAATAAGAACGTCACTGTCGGCCGGTGTTACAAGATGCGGAACAGTGACGGCAGTGCTTCTCTCAGGCCCGCCGCTTCCATCGGTACGTCCGCCCAAGGAAGCTGTCCAGTTACCCGAAACTTCTCCCATCAGCAGAGCAATATAGTTCTCATTCGTCAATTGTGTATCGACAGACGGATAGGTTCGATCTACCGGACTAAATATCCAGTTTCCTGAGGTTCCTTGCGGCGGCCCGGCAGCAACTGCATATCGGGCTACCAGCCCAGCGTCAAATGATGTGATCTGGCCATTGCCGCTGACTTCACCAGTGACAAGCTGAGCCGAATCAAAACTGATAGCCGAAACTGCATACTGAGCGATCAATGCCGCATCGAAGGAAGTGACCGTGCCATTGACTCCACCCGTCTTAGAAGGCGTGACTGTATAAGAACCCGAGCCAAACCCGGTGAGCATATAATCCCCAAGCGAGTCGGTCGAATTGGCAACAGGAATCGATCCATCGCCGCTCATCAATACATTTGGAACGAAACGCGTGGTCGGTACTCCGATCGCATTGCCATAAGTAATGTTCCCAGATATTGACGGCGGAATTGTCGGTGTTGGAGTCGGTGTATCCGTCGCGGTATTCGTCGCTGTCACGGTCGGAGTGAACGTTTCAGTTGCAGTCGGCGTTGGAGTAAACGTCTCGGTTGCCGTTGCTGTCGGAGTAGACGTTTCCGTTGCAGTCGGCGTTGGCGTAAATGTTTCCGTAGCTGTTGCTGTCGGAGTGAACGTTTCAGTTGAAGTCGGCGTTGGCGTAAATGTTTCCGTAGCTGTTGCTGTCGGAGTGAACGTTTCCGTTGCAGTTGCCGTTGGCGTAAATGTTTCCGTAGCTGTTGCTGTCGGAGTGAACGTTTCCGTCGCCGTTGCTGTCGGAGTAAACGTCTCCGTGGCAGTTGCCGTTGGAGTAAATGTCTCCGTTGCGGTTGGCGTTGGCGTAAACGTTTCCGTAGCTGTTGCTGTCGGAGTAAACGTCTCCGTGGCAGTTGGCGTTGGAGTAAACGTCTCGGTTGCCGTTGCTGTCGGAGTAGACGTTTCAGTTGCAGTCGGCGTTGGCGTGAATGACTCCGTTGCCGTCGGCGTCGGTGTGAACGTTTCCGTAGCAGTCGGTGTCGGAGTGAACGTCTCCGTCGCGGTTGGCGTTGGAGTAAATGTTTCTGTTGCGGTTGGCGTTGGCGTAGACGTTTCCGTAGCTGTTGCAGTCGGTGTCAATGTGGGGCAAATGGCGGTGTAATGAACTCTGCCATTAAATACCCGCGGGAAAAAGTTGTTGATAAAGGGGTATGATTTGCCCGTACCTTCTTTGATCTGAAGATTAGAATCGCTTGCAAAGACATTTCCGACGGATGTGCCAAGCGAGTAAGCCATAGATCCCTGAGACGTCGTGTACGTTATGTAAAACGCATAGGTCTGTCCGGCAGGTATCGTCACATTTACCGGGATTGGAACTGCGGTTGGGAATCCATTACCATTCGTTACCACTCCTGTGTATGTTCCTATCAAAGTCCATGCTGCCGAATTATTTTCGAAACCTACATGAGTTCCGGCTTTGTAGTAAATGGCAAGAGGTTCGTTATTTTGCAGGTTTTCGTCGAACGAATCGATGGTCACCGAGTTGAGGGCTGTGAGATCGAACATATTTCCATTGTTTGCCCGGTCGCCGTTGAAAACTGTCGATAATGTGCCGCTCAAACACGATGGAGTTGGAGTAGCTGTTGCTGTCGAAGTATTTGTCGACGTAGCAGTCGGCGTATTCGTCGCTGTATAGGTCGGCGATTCAGACGGTGTTGCAGTAACAGTGGCCGTCGGCGTAAATGTCTCAGTAGCTGTAGCCGTCGGTGTAAATGTTGACGTTGCAGTCGATGTCGGCGTGTTTGTCACAGTTGGGGTTGCCGTATTCGTCTGTGTCGCAATCGGGCAATTCTCTCCGGTTGTGTAATGAACGACGCCGTTAAACTGCCTGGGCGTAAAACTATTTAAAAATGGATATGCCTTAGCGGTTCCTTCCTTTATCTGGATATTGGCATCGCTCGCAAAGACATTTCCCACTGCGGTGCCATTGGTGTAACCCAATCTCGCCTGATTCATAGGATCGACGAAGGTAATATAGAAAGCATAAGTCTGACCGGCCGGGATCACGATATTAACAGGTAGCGGGATCGCAGTGGGCTGTCCCGCACCGTTTGCCACAAGTACGGAAGTGATGCCGATATACGTCCATGCTCCGGGATTTTGTTCAAAACCTTCGTGTGTGCCGGACTTAAAGTAAATAGCGATGGCCCCGTTGTTTAGTAGATGCTCTTCAAACGAGGTAATAATCACCGTATTGATCGCAGTAATGTCGAACATATTGCCCGACTGCTCATTGCCGCCAGTAAAGAACGTCGTTAAATCCTGCGGGAAACAGCCGGGTGACGCTGTCGGCGTTGCCGTTGCCGTGTTTGTGGCCGTATTTGTAGGAGTGTTTGTAGCCGTAAACGTCGGCGTGTCAGTAGCCGTATTTGTCGGAGTAGCTGTGTCTGTTGGCGTGAATGTCGGCGTATCGGTTGCTGTATTCGTAGCCGTTGGCGTATCAGTCGGCGTATTTGTTTCAGTAGCCGTCGCTGTGTTGGTCGCCGTGTTCGTAGGCGTAGGTGTATCTGTCGGCGTCGATGTATTGGTTTCCGTTGCGGTCGGAGTAAATGTTCCCGTAGCCGTTGGAGTCGGAGTATCAGTCGCTGTGTTCGTCGGCGTATGGGACGGCGTATTGGTTGCAGTATTCGCAGGCGTATTAGTCGCTGTGTTCGTTGGCGTATTGGTCGCAGTTGCCGTAGGTGTGTTCGTCGGTGTATTAACCGGAGCGTCCTGGAACGCAATGCCTTTGCTGAATTCGAACCAGCCAGTCAATGTAGTTTCATCGCCGCCATCTGCCAGATCGCTTCCTGTACCGCCGTACCATAGGCTACCCGTGCGGGAAGACGTCGTTGTATTTTCAGCTTGATAACCTATCTCGATAACGACACGGTCTCCGGCCTGAGCTGTAACCGCACTCAGCGACTTCGCGGAGGCGGCTGCGTGGCCCTGCGCCGTTGTGGGCCATTCGTTTGTGGTTTCTATATTATTAGCAAGGAGAGTTCCTCGAATTGTTGTTCCGTTATTGCTAACTACATAGGCGTGAGCATAATAACGGAATGTAGCGTCCGCATTATTTTCGAGTGCTCCCAATGTCCAGTTGAGAGTGGTGCCGGCGGCAATCGTTTGTGCAACTATCGGTTCACTGACCAGCTTTAACACCAATACATCGAAAACAGCCGATGCGCTTGTTTCCGCGACCGGGTTAAATGTGATCGCACCTGATTTTGTTCGAGACAGTACGAGTGTTGGGGCGCCGGCACTTGATTCCCACCCTCCTTGGGTAGTTGTAGTAACAGAAGAAACTGCGTTCTGCAAATACAACCGGGCTAACGTAAATACGCCTGTGATTGTTTGTGGGTTTGTGCCAGTAACGCCGTCGGCGTCGTTGTAAGTGACGCGAATATCGTAACTGGTTGAATTCGTGAGGCCTGTAATCGTCGTTGTGTAAGGGGATGCAGCGTGAGCGGCACCGGTGACATGATTCGTCCAACCGCCATTTACCGGACAGTTGGCTGATGTCAGACAGTAATCGACCGTATAGGTATTGTCGGCATTGAAGTCGCCTGTGTAAGGCATCGTGACAGTTATCGACGAGCTGCTTGCCGCTGCGGCTGTGGCAGTGCCCGCAACTGTTGCTTCCGAAGTCGTAACGTTAAGAATGCCGGTCGCACCAGTCGTAAACTGGGTATCAGTCTTGTTGGTCGCTGCGCTGGCAAGTGATCCCCATGACCCGGAAACCTGTCCCGCGCCTGCAAAAGAAAGCGAGTTAGCAGAGATCGAGGCCGAACTGATGGTTGCCTTCGCCGTGCCGCTTATGTCCAAATTGCGCCCGACCGAAGTGGTGGTTGGCGTCATGGACTTGGCACCAGAGCCTGAAAGATTTAGGTTGCTGTAAGCCTGCGCTTTTACAATCTGAGCAGCTCCACTGTAGTTTACGGTATTGCCTACTGTCGATGTTGTAAGAGTTGTAATTGTCGGAACCGGCGAGGCACTAATGTTAAGCGTGCTGGTTGCGGTCGCATTGTTAAATGATGTGATCGTGCCCGAACTTGCAAGACTGACCAAACCACCCGCATTGTTGGTAATTCCAGCGATGGTTCCCGATCCATTAAGGTTGATCGTGCCCGTATTTGTAAAGTTTGCGAGCACTGTAGTAAAGCCGCCGGAGCCGGTAACGCCGATGGTGCCAGCATTTGTAAGCGTCGTGACCCCACATGAGCCTCCGATGTTAAGCGTATGGGTTGCGTTGTTGGTTAGTGTACCTGTTCCTGCCAGAGCAGTGCTTGCAGTGATCGTTCCGTTATTGGTAAGCGTTGTGCCAGTGACCGTTAGGCTCGTTCCAACGGTGAAAGCGGCGCTGTTGGCATATGCTGCGGTAAACGTTGCTGCCGGTATCGAGATCGCATTTGTGCCCGAGATGGTTTTCGTTGCTCCGCTAAAATTGTGTACCCCGGTGCTTGCTGTATAAGTGCCGTCATTTTGCAGATTGCCAGCATGAGCAATAGTTGCCGCTCCGGTTTCTGTATATGCTCCGCCGTTATTCACCGTAACATTTCCGGTGAATGTTTTATTTCCGGTATTGGCAAGGGTCAAGGTACCGCTTACAGTAGTGCTTCCCGCAACAGACAGAGTGAAAGTGTTGGTCGCTCCGGTTGCAAATGCGGTTCCGCTTGCGACGGTCAAATTACCACTGTTGCCAAGCGTCACAGCTCCGCCCGTAGTCTTAATTCCGCTTCCGCTAGTAGAAAGGTTGCAATAAGTCGTTCCAAAAATGGTCTGATCCCCGCTGCCATTGTAGTTGACAGTGTTTCCGGCTACCGTGGCTGTTAGCGAGGTAAACGTTGGGACAGGAACGGCAGTAATATTCAACGTACTGGTCGCGGTAGCATTATTAAAAGCTGCGATCGTTCCCGAACTGCCGAGATTGACGATACCGACGGCATTATTCGTGATTCCGGCGATAGAGCCTGAACTGTTGAGTCCGATCGTGCCAGTGTTTGTAAAGTTTGCGAGCGCTGTCGAAAACGCACCCGATCCAGTGACGGCGATAGTTCCTGCATTTGCTAAAGAAGTAACGGAACAAGTGCCGCTGATGTTTAGAGTGCGCGTAGCGCTGTTTGTAAGGACACTTGATCCCGAAAGGGCGGCCGAGACAGTCAAAGTAGTATTGTTGGCAGTCGTCCCGTTGATTGCAAGGCTCGGAATTACAACTCCGTTCGCACCACTTATTGTTTTACCAGTACCGCCAAAGCTATGAACACCAGCATTTGCTGTAAAAGTACCATCGTTCTGCAAATTGCCGCTGAATCCAATGGCTGAATTGCCGGTTTCATTCCAGACACCGCCAGAATTAACTGTCACATTGTTTGTGAAAGATTTTGCACCAGTGCCGGCCAGTGTAAATGTTCCAATGACCGATGTCGTCCCTGTAACGCCGAGGGTAAAGTTAGTTCCAGTAGCAAATGCAGTTCCGGTTCCGACAGTCAGATTGCCGGTAATTGCCAAATTAGCCGCTGTCGTTGCAGAAGCAGTTCCACTCAACGTCAGGTCACCGCCGATTGCGGCCATTGCTGCTCCTAAGGTCTTTACGCCACTTCCCGATAGGATCAGTTCGCCTCCGTAAGTGTTGACATTATTAACTGTCTGAGATCCGTTAGCGTAATATTCGATAGTCCCGGCCGCCGGTTCAGCGACCGCGAATGAATAATTGCCTGCCCAGTTTGATGCACCTACTCTCAAAGTGCCGGCAGTAAATGTTGGAGTGGTCGCTGTTAAAAGGAATGTTGCGGGATCAAATGTACCGGCCGTCATCGTAAATGAACCGGCAGTGATATTAAGATTGCTGCCCAATGTGACAGTGCCGCTTATTTTATTAATTACAAGGGAGCTGGCCGTTACGCCATTGGACATAACGCCGGACAAAGCTTGGGCACCGGTTCCAGTCAAATTTAGCGTAATACCGTTGCCCGCGGTTACTGTGCCGTTAAAGCTCCAGTTACCAGTTACGTTAAGAACTCTTCCGGCTGCACCACCTGCTGTTATAGTACCGGCGCCGCTGACATTTCCGTTTACGTTCACTGGCGATGCGGCATCGTTGGGCATCGTAATAGTTCCCACAATGGCCAAGCCTGTGCATGTAATCGTTGCATTTCCTTTTGATAGATTGCCGCCGGTTATATTTATACTGCCGGTTACGTTAGTGACAGGGTCATTGGTTGCCAATTCAAGTGTTCCGGCAGAAACAGTTAAATTTCCACCAACCGTAAGCGTCCCACCCGAAGGCGTTTTTGCCCCGGCTCCAGAAAAAGCAAGGTTAGAATAACTCGGTGTTACAGAGACGACTTGAGCGACCGCAGACGCATATTCAACTGTAGTTCCCGCCGTAATATTTCTTGTCGCAAATGCAGGAAAAGTCGTTGCTGCGGCTCCGCCAAGTTTGAATGTACCCGAAGTTAAATTGAGCGTTCCTGTACTTGTTAACTGAAAACCGCCATCGTTAAAAATACTGTTTGCGGTAGCATCACCGATTGTTAGTGTGGTTGCCGTCGCGGTGCCTAAAAGTGTTAAGCCGGCAGCGTTGTTTGATTTCAGGACATTGTAAGTCGTGTAACTACCCGCTGACTGGGCCGACGATCCATTAAAGTTGATTATCGAGCCCGCGACCGTCGATAGTGTGCCGCCACTTCCAAAGTTTCCACCGATGTTCAATGTTCCGGCACCGGTCATCTGGAACCTTGCCTGCGCAGCGGTTCCGCTAAAAGTGACATTTCCGGTGACATTGACCGTGCCGGTCGAGACGGAAACCGTAGCAAACCGGCTAGCTGTCGCGCTGCCGGGAATTGCGATACTCGCAGCGTTTAATGTACCCGTGCCAACAGCAAGGGTACTAGTAACGGTTCCTGCCGATGGCTGATTAAGCGTTACAGCACCAGTAACGGTAAGTGCGTTCGTACTGCTAATCGTCAAACCGTTGGCAACCGCCGCCGCATTGATGGTCAGTGAATTGACCGTTACCGGTGTTACGTTGAGGGTAACTATGTGACCCGAAGCGATTACAACATCGTCTCCCGGTTGGGGTGTAACACCGCCGCAGCCTGTCCATGTGCTTGCTGTCCCCCAACTAGTGCTACCAGTCGAAGTACATGTGTTGGCAAAGTACATCGATGTTGCCGAGCCGGTATTCGGCTCTGTTGCTGTGTATCCAAAGAATGACGCCACCGTGTCGATAAGATCGTAACCAGTACCTGTTGAGGCACTTGCGGTCAGAGCAAGCGCGAGTCCGAAAAAAACCGTAAGTATAGTGTTTCGGACAAATGACATATAAAACGAGCTATTAAAATGCAACATACTATAAGAACTTGGGCGGATATTCTTCAGCCCTTCACCGCGCTTAAATTACTTGTTATCAGCGGCCTGAAATTTAACAGAAACCGGTCAAATTTATGATTTATCGATATTCTGATCTAATCTTTCGAAAAATACAATTTTTCTGGATTAATTAAGGTAAAAAAAGCTCAATTATCCTTTATTTTCACAATTTCGCCATTAATTTGGTCTTTTAAAAAACATAAAATGGCAGCACCTTACCAATGTATAAGTGACAACCGACATATCATCCGGAATTGTGAAAAATCTGTCTGCCGTGCGCTATCAAACTCCTCGTAAATTATCCTGCAGATGGACAAATGTAGTCCCTGCAAACTTCTCATTCTCTGAAGGGTGTAAGATGATTGTATATTGTCACAGAGTCCGTTCGCATCAGGATTGACGCCAGTTTTGGTTAGCGTGATGTATTATTTACAAAACCGTCCAACCCTAACAAAAGTGTTATATCTAATGGCATAAAACAATAGTCACCCCAATTTGACGGTCTGTATGTATGAAATCTATTTTTCCAACAGCACGGGATGAGTGATTTATTTGTGTTAATCTGAGTCTCAAATTTTCATGGATCTGCGAATAACAGAGCTTTTTCTTTCTATACAAGGCGAGTCGTCGCACGCCGGTCGGCCTTGCTCGTTTGTGCGATTGACGGGCTGTCCGATGCGATGCGTCTGGTGCGACAGCGAATATACATTCACCGGCGGCGAACATATCAGCTTTGACAATATTTTTACCAAATTAGAAGGATTTGGCTGCAACCTCGTCGAAGTCACCGGCGGCGAACCGCTTGCTCAGAAGAATGTATTTCCATTTATTACAGAACTCTGCGATCGAGGCTATGAAGTTCTCATCGAAACTGGTGGATTTATCTCCACCGAAGAAGTTGATCCGCGTGCAAAGATCATCCTTGACGTAAAATGCCCCGCGTCAGGCGAAGCCGAACGAAATCACTGGCACAACCTAGAACGGCTCCGAGACGATAAGGATGAAGTAAAATTTGTCGTTGCCGATATGGCTGATTGGGAATTTGCTAAGGAGATCACTGAGAAATATGACCTCGTCAACCGTGCAAAAGAAGTGCTTATCTCGCCCGTTCACGACGTCGAAAATCTGGATAAAATCGCAAAAGCGGTATCGGAAAGCGGTCTTAAAGTGCGGCTGAATTTGCAGATGCACAAATATATTTGGGGCGCAGAAACACATGGAGTCTAAGGCAATTATATTGGTGTCGGGCGGTATGGATTCGTGCGTAACGGCAGCTATTGCTGCTCGTGATAATGACGAGATCGCATTTCTGCACATTTCATACGGCCAAAGAACAGAAGAGCGCGAGCGTCGAGCCTTCAACGACATCGCCGATTATTACGGCGTTGAAAAACGGCTTGATATTTCTATCGAACATCTATCGAAGATCGGCGGTTCGTCATTGACGGACGAAAATATCGTTGTCAGCGAAGCCAACCTCGCATCGAAGGCGATCCCGACCAGCTATGTGCCGTTTCGAAATGCGAACATGCTTTCGATAGCGGTTAGCTGGGCCGAGGTCATCGGTGCAAACCGTATTTACATTGGAGCCGTTGCGGAAGATTCAAGTGGTTATCCCGATTGCCGGCCTGAGTTTTACGAAACGTTTCAGCAGGTGATAAACACGGGAACAAAACCCGACACGCAAGTAAAAATACGCACGCCAATCATTCACTTGACTAAAGCTGATATTGTCAAAAAAGGTGTGGAACTTAATGCACCGCTGCAATTGACTTGGTCGTGTTATCGAAATGGAGATCTCGCGTGTGGAACATGTGATTCGTGTGCGTTGCGTCTTCGAGGTTTCAAGCAAGCTGGACTTAATGATCCAATAGTTTACAAAGAGATTTAGCCACGAATTACCAATAGCACAAATTTATTCTCTTGATTTGTGACATTCGTGAAATTCGTGGCTAAATAATTCCCAATCTTTCGCTGGTTATCTCTAAATCTTTCAAGTCACCCAATGCCGCAAATGCAATATTTTCAGACCGAAAATATTCTTTTGAGAGAATCTGAATGTCCTCGGCCGTAACCGCTTTTACTTTTTCAATGGATTCTTCGACTGATATCTGACGGCCGTGTGTCATTTCCAATTGAGCAAGGGACGCGGCACGCGATGCCGAATCTTCGAGGCTAAGCAAGATAGATGAGACGGTTTGCTGCTTGGCGAGTTCGAGTTCTTCATTCGTAACTCCGTTGTTTACGATGTCGCCCATCTCGGCAATTGCGAGATCTACAACTTCCTCGACTTGTTGCGGAGAGGTTCCGGCAAAGATCGAAAACATACCGCAGTCCTGATACATAATTGCCGAAGCTCCGACACTATACGCCAGGCCGCGTTCCTCACGCACCTTCTGCCACAAACGGCTGGAAGTACCGCCGCCAATTATGCTTTCAAGCAGATCGCCCGAGTAACGGCGATCGTCAGTCTCGGACAGAAAAGGCGTCGCGATAATAATGTGAGCTTGTTCCAAATTCTGATTTTGCTTAATTAATAACGGAGATGCCAAAGCAGGCTGCTGCGTTTTGAGTCCCTGCTTTAGCAGGCTTCCTTCTAAATGAGACGAGCTAAAGCTGGCATTCAAAACAAGATCGACTATCTGCTCATGCTCGACATTGCCTGCCGCCACGATGACGAGATTTGAAGCGTTATAAACTTCTTCGTGATACTTGCGTGTAATTTCGTGGTCAAAACTTCGGACAGTTTCTGGCGTTCCGGCGATGTTCATACCTAGCGGATGGTTTGGGAAAAAAGCAGAGCTGAAGATCTCGCCGAGATAATCTTCCGGCGAATCTTCGACCATTTTCATTTCTTCTATGATCACGCGCTGCTCGCTTTCCAGATCGGCTGCGTCAAAACGAGGATATATCAGCATGTCGGACATCAGATCAAATGCTTTTGGCAATTGGTCGTCGATCACCTTGATGGCAAAACCTGTTTCTTCGTGTGTAGTAAAAGCGTCGAGATTGCCGCCAAGCCGATCTTGCTCGATAGCAATTTCGAGAGCCGAACGCTTCGCAGTACCCTTAAATACGGTGTGTTCGATAAAATGCGAGATGCCGTTAAGATGTGCAGGCTCATGCCGCGAACCGGCACGAAAAAAGAACCCAAGCGTTGCCGAACGCACGCCCAGCATACGATCAGTGAGAATAACAAGGCCGTTTTCCAAGCGTGTTTCCTTAATGTCTTCCATCATGGCGAAATTATGAATCTACCACAAAGGCAGAAAGTTCACTAAGAAACCCTTTGTGTTCTTCGTGCCTTTGTGGTGAATTGTGCTTTGAATAACTTGCTTGTTAAGCAAATGCGATGTAAATTAACGCAAGTCATTACCTTTCCCCAAAATCGAAGCCCGGTGTGAAACGCGGGCAATGTAAACAAAGCCTGAAGGAGATCGAAACCGCATGAAGAATCCTTTCCTCGAGAATTTTCGGCCATATATTCCCGACAGCGCCACTTTGCGTGAATTGACGCCATTTCCATTGATAGTCGGCACCTTGCTCGGCATCATTTTCGGAGCTTCGTCACTTTATCTGGTGCTAAAGACTGGATTGACCGTTTCGGCGTCGATACCGGTTGCCGTGATCGCGATCACAGTTTTCCGTCTTCTTTCCAAGATCGGAATGCGCGACGCGACGATCCTAGAAGCCAACATGATGCAGACCGCCGGCTCGGCTGGTGAATCCATCGCGTTTGGCCTCGGCGTGACAATGCCGGCGATCATGATCCTCGGGTTTGATCTGGAGTTATCACGGGTGATGCTCGTCGCGATACTCGGCGGTTTACTGGGAATCTTGATGATGATCCCGCTCCGTCGGGCGCTTATCAAGGATCAGCACGGCTTTCTCAAATATCCCGAAGGCACGGCCTGCGCAGAAGTTCTCAAAGCGGGTGCATCCAAAGAATCCCGTGAAGCGTCTGACGAAGGCGACAAACACGGTGACGACGATGCAGCTTTGCGCGGTGGCAAGATCATCTCGATAGGTTTTGCATTAGGGTTTTTGTTCAACGCCATGATGAAGGTCCTTTTCTTTTGGAAAGAATCGCCTGGCTACGATTTTTCCGACAAAGGGTTTAAGGGCGGCTCGATCAATTCGGATAACGATCCGACACTGCTCGGTGTCGGCTATATTATCGGGCCAAAGATCGCCGGCCTTATGATGGGCGGCGGCGTGCTGTCGTATCTCGTCCTTATTCCGATCATCAAATTTTTCGGTGAATCGGCAACCTCACCCATCGCGCCTGAGATCACCAAAACTATCAGCGATATGTCACCAGGCAATGTCCGCAGCGCCTATGTTCTTTACATAGGTGCCGGTGCGGTCGCTATGGCCGGTATGATTTCGCTCGGCCGCAGTCTGCCGACGATCTGGAACGGACTGAAGGCAGGCCTGGCCGACCTTCGCGGCGGCTCCGCAGAATCCAATGCGAATTTGCCGCGGACCGATCAGGACCTCTCGATGAAATGGGTCATTATCGGCGTCATTGTTTTGGTTGCAGCGATCATGCTGTTTCCTCAATTAGGATTAAGCGTTTTTGTAAATCCGGTGACATCGCTTTTCGGAGCGATACTGATCGTTATTCTCGGATTTTTGTTCGTGACGGTTTCCTCTCGTCTGACCGGTGAGGTCGGCTCTTCGTCAAATCCCATCTCAGGCATGACTGTTGCGACGCTGCTTATCACTTGCCTCGTATTTCTCGGCTTGGGTTGGACAGCTGCCGATCCTTACTTTGTAACGGCGCTTTCTATCGGCGGTATCGTCTGTATCGCGGCCTCGAATGGCGGCACGACCTCGCAGGATCTTAAAACCGGATTCTGGGTCGGCGGCACACCTTGGCGGCAGCAGATAGCTATACTTGTCGGTGCCTTGGCATCGGCACTCGTGCTCGGCTCGCTGTTAATAATGCTCAACAACAACGAGACCTACTTCCAAAAGATCGACACCGCAAATCCGGTTGCCGCAATGACCATTTCGGAAGGCAAACTTTTCAAACAAAACGGACAGCTTCAGACGGAAAAGGTATCAAACGGCAAATTCAAGGGTGTCGATACGAATACTTATCGAGTCTGGCAAAACACCGAACCCAAAGATGGGCAGGTTGGTAAATATCTTGTCGATCAATCGGGCAAGCCGGTTTACTTTGTTGATCCGGGAATTAACGGCATCATCAAAAAAGATGAGGACGGAAATGACTTGACGCGTTATGACGCTCCCAAAGCAACCCTGATGAGCTACATCATTAAAGGCGTTCTCGGGCAAAACTTGCCGTGGGGCCTCGTCATACTCGGAGCAATGATAGCGGTCGTACTGGAACTCGCCGGTGTTCCGTCGCTGGCATTCGCGGTCGGCATTTATCTGCCGCTATCGACCTCGACGCCGATTTTTCTTGGCGGTATTGTTAGATATCTTGTCGATATCTATCTGAAACGCAAGCTTGCGGCCAAAAATTTGACAGAGGAACAGATTGTTGCCGAGACAGATAAATCGAGCGGCGTCCTTATGGCATCAGGCTATATTGCCGGTGGAGCGATCGCAGGTATACTGATCGCTCTATTCGCGGTTCAACCGACACTCAAGGGAATTCAGGATGCGGCGGAACACTGGTCGAAGGGCGGCAATCCTTTCTTTGAGGGAGGCCACTCGGACCTTCTGGGCATTCTGCCGTTTGCAGTCCTGATGGTTATCCTCTATGCCGTCGGCCGCGAATGGTGGCTGGCAGGTAAGAAATCAGCCTAGTTGCGCTAAAAAGGCGCAAAATTTTGTTTTACATTTACAACGCGACACGTTACTATGTATTTATAAACGTGTCGCGTTTTTTTGTTTCTTCATCGGGTTTCCATCATTTGACGTTTTTCAACGGATCTTTCGAATGAGAATTTTGTATTTTTTCAATTCTCCGGGCAGGAACTTTTGTGGGCTGTTGCTCCTGTCAAGCTGTCTGGTAAGTTGTTCTGTCGCCGAACCTAAAGCATCGGCAAACGTTGATGCCAAATCAGTCACAGACAAATCGGCCTCGACAAATTCTGCCTCCAATTCTTCACAAGGTGCGACCATACCGATCGATCCGAATGGCCCGGCTGATACTGTTCGTGTGTTTTACAAAAACCTGCGCTAAAAGAAATTTCGTGAAGCGATCTTTCTGACAAACCTAAAACCCGCGATCGCTGGCTTAACCGATACCGAGCTAAAAGAATTCGCCGTTGATTTCGAGGCCATCGCCGGACAGGTGCCTGCTGAGGTGCAGATCAATGGCGAGATAATCACCGGCGATCAGGCAACTGTTACGGCAAACCTGCCCAACGAAGACGGTGACAAGAACGAGATCCAGACCATCAAACTGCGAAAGGAAAACGACATCTGGATCATTCAAACCGTTGATGAAGCGGCCGAGGCGCGGATAAAACAGGAAGGCAAGAATTATTTCTACAATCTGCGTATCGAAACGCACGAGGAAGAGGCCAAAAAAATGCTTGAACGCATTTCAAAGGCCGAGCTTGCCCACAGCCTGCAAAACGGCGGCGTCTTTACCGATATGAAAGCGCTCGTCGCTTCCGGCCTGCTGCCCGAGGATGTTCAGAACAGCGATTCAACGGGCTACAACTACGCCATCTTTCTCGGCGCGGACAAGATAAAGTACATCGCGACGGCCACGCCAGCCGTTTACGGCAAGACTGGCAAAATGTCTTATATTTTGCAGCTTGATGCAAAAGGGATCTCACGAGTGACAAGCAAGGACACCGGCGGCAAGCCATTGTCCAAATAAAATTACAATAGAAACTTACTGTTAGTTTTGGAGTTTCATTATGATACGAGAACTGATAACCCGATTCAATCGCTCCTTGTCCGAACGCATGGTTTCCTCGCGGCGGAGGCATAAGGCTCCGGTCAGAGTGTGGTTTGAACCAGACATAAAGACAGATAGCGCACTGGACGATGCCCGCTCAGCCTGCATTTTTGGCGAAACTGAAGACATCAGCCGCACAGGCATCGGGTTTGTCGTCCCGTCGATCCGCATAAAGGAAAAATATCTGGTTGGCCAGCAGAGAAACCTAAACATCGAGATCGACCTCCCCACCGGCAAGGTCTGTATGAAGGCAGTCGGCTGCCGCTACGAAAAGGTCGGCATCCACATATCCGCCGAACGCTTTTTCGTAGGTGCCCAAATTCTAACTCTTATTGGTGTTGATAAAGAAAATTACGAGACATTCCTAAAAAACGGCAATCGCCCAGTCAGAAGTTCCGCCGCCATCGAACTAGGTAATTAAATAAAGCAACACCAGTAGCACTGTGCTCATCGCCTGGCGATGCCCTTGCTGCCAACTGCTAACTGCCAACCGATTTCCTGCCCACGGAAAATGTTCCCCCAAAATCCCCGTCGCGTCAGCGACGGGTGAAGGTGTTTTCCCGAAGGGCACATAGCCACGTCCTTTAGGGCGTGGGCGTGGGCGTGAGAATTTCCAACAGGGCGTTTCAACGTCCTTTTTTTTTTGTTGCTTAAGCCGCTTCGTGTAAGGACGATAAATCGCCCTATAAATAATTTCGCCGCCATTACCCACGCCCTCAAGTGCGTGGCTATGCTCCCGGAAGGCAAGCCGTATAAATACGGCTGCTAATCAAGCGTTTTCGACGAGTTTTATCTCGTCGGGGGTGAGGTTGTAGAGTTTATAGACTGCGTCGTCGATGGTTCGCTCGAGCGAATCGCATTTGTTTTGCCAGAAATCGCGGTCCCGATCCGAAGCCGCCGCCGCCAACTTCGGCTTTGCCTCCATTATCTGCTCAACCGAACGAACAATCAGGTCGTGCATCGCCTTTTCGTCGGCGTTGGTGATCGAACGGATAGGAAGTTCGCCGATATATTGTTTCGTGCAAGTAATCCAGCCGCCGCGAAACACGTTGCTAAGGTGTTGGAGTTTCCAAAAAAGAAGTTTGGAGTTGAGAAGTCCTAAAAGATACTCGCGGCGCAATCCGGTTTCCTTGCCTAACGTAATTGTGAAGCCGCCGCTCGCCATAGGACAGAGCTTTCCGGTTAGTTCGTCGGGAATCAAAGCAAATAGTCCTTTGTTAGCGAGTAATGGAATTAAAATATCGGCGTGTTCGTGGAGATTAAGGCTTCGCGGAGCGCTGTAAGCATACCAAGTCTGGTAACCTTTCCTCTTTTCGAGGGTTATTTTGTGCTTCTTTAGATACTCGTATGTTTGCGGATACTGAGTTGCGAGGACGTTTTGATCCATAACCGCGTAACCGTTAGCGGTAATGTTGTACGGAAAGATGATTTTCCATTCGTTATTCTCGTGGAACTGGTAGCGATTGAAGTCAGTCGCAAAAACAGGCGACCGAAGTATTTCCGATTCGATGGCATCCATGTCCGCAGCGACCATAAATACGTCGTCGCAGCCGCTACTGCTTCCGCGATTCATCGTTGCGGGAAGATCGAGCAACCGAGTCGAACCAATTTCGAGCTTCTTCAATAAATTCAGGACATCATCTTCTGCAAATACCCAACCTGTCTCGTCAAGATTGTCGGCCTGCAATTCCATGAACTTAACCGTATCAAGAGAATTCGGACCAGCGTCAACAAGCGAATACTCAAGCGAAGTGGATGGGTTATTTTTGAGGAAAAGCAGACAAGTATAGACAGTAACGGAGAAAACTTGGCTTGCTCCGAAGTCTACAATCTTGTTAATCCATTTATCCTTTGAAAGAAAACCGCGAAGACCGATTCCGTAATCCGTTCGGAAGAACTTGTTTGGGACAATTTGTCCAAATCTACCGTCAGGTTTTAGAAGTCTGAAAGCTCGCTCGACAAAATTAACGTAAATATCGAAGTTACCGTGTGCCGATTCGTAATTCTTAATGAAGTATTCGATCTGTTTCTTCTCAAATCCCTGAATTCTTATGTACGGCGGGTTGCCGATGATTGCGTCGAAGCCTCCGTCTCGCATTATTTCGGGGAACTTATCCTTAAAGCTCATCGGGTTGAGCTTTATTTGTTTGTCGTTGTCGATCTGTTCGAAG
>JANMDA010000306.1:0-8014 GCA_031376085.1 Chloracidobacterium sp. | reverse complement strand
CTCTGGCGCACGATGACAGGCTATACACCATTCCATCTGCAGCGTATTTTCCTGATAGACCGCCGGCATGTTGTCGATCTGGCCGTGGCAGGTCGAACATCCGACGCCCTTTGCTATATGAATGCTGTGATTGAAATATGTGTATTCCGGCAGATCGTGAACGCGTTCCCATTCGATGGGTTTATTGTCCCGATAACTTGCACGAACCGGCTCAAGATAAGGCTGATCGGCAAAGAGTTGGCTATGGCAGTTCATACAGGTCTGCGTCGCCGGCATTCCTGCCGATGCAGTCGTCTCAACTGTCTGATGGCAATACCGGCAATCGATGCCGTCATCACCCACATGATGCTTATGGCTGAACTGAACCGGCTGCTGCTTTTCCAGATAACGACCCGTGAGATACGACGAACGGGCGATCTGCGTATAAGCAAAGAACGCCAATGCGCCCAAGACCGGCACCATCATCATGCTGATCTTGGCGATGTTATTTGCACTTTTATTAAAAATTTGTGCCATCTTCCTGGATTCCCTGCGGGGAATAATTTACAAAATTAGACCTCGCTGTTCCCATGTCTTGCGGTAGAACGAGAAATTGCCGAAGAGCCAAAAGTGTGACTTATGAATGCGCCCTGTAAAACTGAAACAGTAAAAACTGTAACCGATTTTACTAAAACTTCTAAATTCCGCAAATTGTACACAATAGAAAAATAACCGAGCTTAATGTCTTGTGCAATATTTGACAATATAAGCCGTCTTAATAAGCCGAATAAATATTTCCGATTCTGGCTTATTATTGTGTTTGATATGCAAGCAGTGCGGCCCCGGCAGCGGCAGCATTTTCGCCAAGTTCGCCCTCAACGATATTTGTCGAATCGAATGACGGCCTGAAAGAAAGCTCTTTAGAACGCTCAAGAATTCCATCCAGCACCAAATGTTTGGCGTTCATGATCTCGCCGCCGATGACTATTTTTTCTATATTGAGAAGATTAATAACACTTGCCACGGCACTGCCTACATAGGCACCGGTTCGTTTGAGCATCATCTGTGCAAAATCGTCATCTTTCTCCGCGGCTTTAATTATCGCTTCGAGCGTTATCGCTTCTTCATCGAGATTGTTCAGTGACGAAGTATTGTCCTGATGAATACGGCTGCGTATGCGTCGGATGATATTCGCAGTCGACGCGACCTCTTCCAGCTTCATTCCTTCGGAATCGACCGGCACATAGCCGAATTCCCCTGCAAAACCAGCCGCACCGCGCCATATCTCGCCATTAAAGATAAACGCTCCGCCAACGCCCATCCCAAGCGTAATATAAAAAAGGTCATAGCTGCCGCGTCCCGCACCAAGCTTGAATTCGCCGTAAGCAGCAGCATTAGCGTCATTTTCGATCGTGATCTCTAGACCGGTGGCAGTTCGTATCTCTCCGACCAGATCAACGTCCGAATGTTCAGGAATCTGAGCCGAGAACGCGATCCGCTGAGCTTCCTTATCGACCAAACCAGGAAAAGAAATACCGACACGATCAAAATCGCCGAATTCCTTTTTCAGCCCCTTAATAAAACTGACAAGTTGGGCGGCTCGTGATTCAGGCGATTCGACTACGGTAGAAAACGTCCCCGCAATCGCATCTTTTTCATCGATCGAAACCGCGCGGAACGACGAACTCGAAACCTCAATACCGACACGATTGGATTTTATTTCCAGCGAATCAACCATTTGCAAAATTTTACCGAAAAGTGCGAAAGCTATGGCGATTTTAGACACTGCCCGTTAGCCTGTCAACCACCATCACTGCCAAAACGCGACAATTGCCTGCTTTGACTGAATGAGACTGTAAAGTTACTCTTTTTAATAGGATGCGGCGATGTGTCCGGTGTTCTGGTTATGGAGGAGCGGTTTTACGAACTTGTCGCGGAATTTGGCATCATTGCCGTGTTTGCCCTCTGTACGGTCGAGGGTGACATTACTTTGTTATTATCTGGCGTGATGGCGCACGGCGGGCTTTTCGGAAAATATGGTTTCTTGTGGGTGCTGCTGTTCGGCACGCTCGGCGGTGTGGTCGGTGATTGTTTTGGTTATGGTATCGGCCGCATATTTCATGAGAACGCAAAAGATTACCGCTTTTACCAGGTAGCTCAGCCGCGAATCGAAAAACTCATCGCCAAGTTTGGCAATTCGGCGATCATCATTTCAAAGTATATTTACGGCATTCGTTTAGCGATGTGCGTATTTTACGGCGTCGGAAGAATGCCTTTTTTGAGGTTTGTAAGCCTAAGTTTTTTAAGCTGCGGCCTCTGGGTGCTTATGTTAGCCGGAATTGGATACTTCTTTAGCGGAGCTATAACATCGATGATCGGCGACTACAAGCGCTTCGGCGCATTGCTATTTATAATAGTTATGATCGGAGTTGTCGCTTTTTATATGATAGAAAGATACTGGCTCTCCGAACGCGTCGAAGCCGCCAATCCCGAAACCATCCTCAAGATAGAAGAAAAACTGCTCGCTGCCGAAGAGATAGGCAAAACAACCCTCCACGACCTGGGCGAACGCCTGCATTTAACACGCGAACCAAACCGTGGGGAGAAAGATGGAGAGAAGAGGAGAAGGGGAGAAGAGGAGAAATCGGATTTATCTGGCTAGCAGCTAACAGCTAACAGCTAGTATATATTTCTGTTCGTTACGATTTGCAAATCACAGCCTGACCACTGCCAATGATAATCGAATCCTCTGCCCCAACGCGTGTTGACCTTGCCGGCGGCACAATTGACATTCCGCCGCTGTTTCTTTTTCACGAGGGTGCCGCGACGGTAAATTTTGCCGTAAGTTTGCTGGCACATTGCCGCATCGAAACGCGCGACGACGACCGAATATTTCTCGAATCGACCGATCAGAAGGAGCAGGTCGAAACCACCGTTGGCAACATTACATCTCTAAAAGACGAACCGCGTTTAAAGCTCCTTTCAAAACTCGTTTATTTCTTTCGTCCAGATAAGGGCTTTAAGATGACGACCACACTTGAAGGCCCTTCAAAGGCCGGCCTCGCAGGATCTTCAACGCTCAACATCGCCTGCATCGGTGCCCTCAATAAGCTTGTCGGCGACCGCTACACTCCCGAACGTTTTGTTCAGATAGCCGCAAATGTTGAATGTCAGGTCATCGAAGTGCCGACCGGCTTTCAGGATTATTATTCGGCTCAATACGGCAGCGTGGCGTGCATTCATTTCAGTCCGTCGGGTATCGAACGCGAGGCTCTCAACCCTGACATCAAAACTCTCGAAAGCCGCATCGCTGTCTGCTACGCGGGCGAACCGCACGATTCGGGAACGAACAATTGGGAGATCACAAAACGCCACATCGACGGCGACCGCGAGCTTTTTGTATTATTCGAAGGCATACGCGACACATCTTTAAATATGCGCGAGGCGTTAAAGAAAAACGATTGGGATGCCGTCGGCCAGATCCTCGCCGAAGCTCACCCTCAGCGCAAAAAACTGTCGCCCAACATAACAACGCCGCAAATGGACCACCTTATCGAAGTCGCCCTCGCCAACGGAGCCATCGCCCCAAAAGTCTGCGGCGCCGGCGGTGGCGGCTGCATCGCCTTCTTCTGCGAAGAAGGCCGCCGAGCCAATGTGGAGGTAGCGTTGGCTTCGCAACAAGGCGCCGAAGTGCTCGACTGGCATGTTCACTCGCAAGGCTTGTCTGTCACCGTCTCGTGATCCCCCATTTAGTGTTTCGTTTCACCTCACAAGATGAAACATGTCAGTGAAACAAAAGGTGGTTTTTTTAAACGTTTATAGATGCAACGGTATGGGCCAAAGAGCGGAAAATATCGCGGCCGTCGTTTGAGCCGAGCATTTCTTCGCAGGCTCGTTCCGGGTGAGGCATCATGCCGAGGACGTTTCGGGTTTGATTGCAGATGCCGGCGATGTTAGAGCGAGCACCGTTTGGGTTGGATTCGTCGGTGGCGTCGCCGTTTTCGTCGCAGTAGCGGAAAACGATCTGGCCATTTTCTTCGAGTGAATTGAGAGTTGCGTCGTCGCAGGTGTAGTTGCCTTCGGCGTGAGCGATCGGTATCGAGAGAACTTTGTTCGGATTGACTTCAGAGGTAAACGGCGTGTTTTGATTTTCGAGACGTAAATTGATGTGTTTACAGACGAAATGAAGGCTGCGATTTCGCATCAAAACACCAGGAAGCAGGCCTGCTTCGCACAAGATCTGAAAGCCGTTGCAAATGCCAAAGACAAACTTCCCATCGTCGGCAAATTGTTTGATCGCCTTCATCACGGGCGAAAATCTCGCCAGAGCACCGGCCCGCAGATAATCACCATATGAAAATCCACCAGGCACAATAACCGCATCAAAGCAGCTTAAGTCAGTTTCCTGATGCCAAATGAAATCCACCGGCTGGCCGACGTGCTTTGACACGACGTGGTAGGCATCGTGATCGCAATTTGAACCGGGAAATACTACAACTCCAAACTTCACTTCGAAATCTCCACTGTGTAGTCCTCGATCACAGGATTTGCCAGAACATCTTTTGCGATTCGTTTGGCAGACTCGCTGGCTTCAGCCTCTGGAATCGCAGCATCGAAAGCGATCTCAAAGTATTTGCCCTGCCGAATGTCGCCGATGTTCTTATGGCCAAGGAGTTCGACCGAATGGTGGATCGCTTTGCCTTGAGGGTCGAGCACGCTCGGTTTTAGGGTTACATAGACTATTGCTTTCATTTACCACTCCGAAATAAATTGTAGATTGTGAACGACTTTCTTGAATTTATCAAAGTCTTATGTTAAATTTCTCCTGAATTTTCGGCTTTCAATCTTTCAATTCAAAATTTATAAGGAGATTAAAAAAATGGAAGGAACCAGACTTATGAATATCCCGCCGCAGGAAATCGAGGCCGGAAAGGCTATGGCAATAATATCCTACTTCATTTTCTTTATTCCTTTGCTGGTCGAAGATGCAAAGAATAATAAGTTTGCGATGTATCATACCGAGCAGGCGATATTGCTTTTGATCGCCAATCTGGCTGCCGGCATCATTACCGCCGTAACATGCGGAATCGGAGGAATTCTCTATTTTGCAGTCATCGCTTTTTATATCATAGGAATTATTAACGCTGTTCAAGGCCAGGCAAAACCGCTTCCGTTAATAGGACAGTACGGCGAGAAATTTAATCTGGTAAGAAATGCGGAGGCTGCACAATTAAAGGGCTAAACCCGGCGGCAAACAGTCTGATCGGCGCTGCATTCATAAATAATTTATCGAAATACACGTTCGAAAACTATATCAACATTGCGTAGGTAATGCCGAAGATCAAAGACACTGGCAATTTCCTCAGCCGAAAGGTGTGAAGAGATGTCCGCGTCTTTATTTATAAGCTCTTGATAATCGCTGCCTTCGTCCCATACTTTCATTGCGTTTCGTTGAGTCCATGTATACGCGTCTTCGCGTGAGACACCTTTTTGAGTCAGAGCGAGTAACAGCTGCCCACTGAAAACAAGTCCTTTTGTAAGGTCGAGATTCTTCAGCATGTTTTCGGGATAAACGATGAGTGTATCGAGCAGGCTTGTTGTTTTCGCAAGAATATAATCGAGCGTCGCGCTCGAATCCGGCAAGACAATGCGTTCGGCAGACGAATGTGAAATGTCGCGTTCGTGCCAAAGGGCGACGTTCTCAAGACCGACTATTGAATTTGCACGAACCGTTCGAGCCATGCCGCAAATACGTTCTGACAATATTGGATTTCGCTTGTGCGGCATCGCCGACGAGCCTTTTTGGCCAGTTTTGAAAAACTCCTGAGCCTCGCGAACTTCTGTCCGCTGCCAATGCCTTACTTGAAGTGCGATCTTCTCTAATGTCGAGGCAATTATCGCCAGCGTGCAAAGATATTCCGCATAACGGTCGCGTTGGATAACCTGTGTCGAAACGTCAGCAGCCCTCAATCCAAGTTTCCCGCAGACCTTCTCTTCAACCTCCGGCGAAAGATGTGCAAAGGCACCAACAGCACCACTGATCTTGCCGACCGAAACAATATCTCTTGCTTTCAATAGTCGCACTTTGTTACGTTGCGTTTCCGAAAACCAAAGCGCCCAAACCAAACCAAACGACGTCGGCTCGGCATGAATTCCGTGCGTGCGTCCGATCTGCGGTGTGTCTTTGAACTCGAAAGCTCGGCGTTTCAGTACTGCAAGCAGAGCATCAATTTTGGCAAGTAAGATATCGCAAGATTCTCTAAGAAGTAGAGCATTTGCCGTATCAACTACATCGCTAGAAGTTAGTCCGTAATGCACAAACCGCGCAGATTCGCCGATGTTTTCCGCCAAGTTCGTCGTAAACGCGATCACGTCATGATCGGTCGTTTTCTCGATCTCGCTGATCCGCTCGACGGTAAAAGCAGCCTTTGCCTTGACCTCCTCAACGGCATCAACAGGGATCGTGCCCATCTCAGCGTGAACCTCGCAAACAGCGATCTCGACATCGAGCCATTTTTGAAATTTGTTCTGCTGCGACCAGACGGCGCCCATTTCGGGCAATGTGTATCGTTCGATCATTTGCTTGCTAAGTGTTCCACCTTGTTCCCCTGTTCCACTGTTCCGGAACGGAACAAATTATATCAATCCTTTTGAGATCAAAAGTTCAGCATTTAATACAGCGCAGCCGGCCGCACCGCGCACTGTGTTATGGCTCAACGCGACAAAGCGGTAATCGTAAATATTGTCGGGGAAAACACGCCCGACGGTGATAGTCATTCCGTTACCGTTGTCGCGGTCGAGCCGGGTCTGCGGCCGCGAGGGTTCGTCGGTGACTTCAATGAAATGCTTCGGCGACGAATGCAGGTCGAGCGACGGAAATGTGCGCATGGCATCGACCACATCTTCGAGCGTCGAGGTCTGTTTGAGATTCACACGAAGCGACACCATGTGGCCGTCGAGCACATTTACTCGAAAGCACTGTGCCGAAACGGGAAAATCAGCCTTGATGATCACTCCGTCGGCAAATTCACCTATGATCTTCTGTGCCTCGATCTCGACCTTTGGCTCTTCGCCGGCGATGTATGGAATGACGTTGTCCATAATGTCGAGCGACGCAACGCCCGGATAACCAGCACCCGATATGGCCTGAAACGTCGTCAGTATGACTGCTTCTATACCAAATTTTCGATGCAAAGCAGCGAGCGGCGGAGCAAAACTCGCAACTGCACAATTCGGATTGGTTACGATAAATCCTTTCGTAAATCCACGATTCGCACGCTGCGTTTCGATGAGGCCGACGTGGTCGGGATTGATCTCCGCGATCAGCAGCGGCACGTCCTCGTCCATCCGATAGCTCGACGAATTACTGATAACCGGATAACCGGCGCGTGCAAACGCCTCTTCCGTCTCGCGTGCAACGCTCGACGGCAGGCTCGAAAACACGATGTCACAATCCAACGGCGGCTCGATCGGCGAGACGACAATGTCCCGAACCGATTCAGGGATCGACCCGGCCAACTTCCACGCACACGCCTCCGAATACGGCTTTCCCGCCGAACGATCCGACGCCGCCATCGCTGTGATCTCAAACTGCGGATGCCCTTCCAAAAGCTGTGCAAACCGCTGTCCAACGGTGCCTGTCGCACCTAAAATTCCAACCCTATACTTTTTCACTTTTCTACTTTTCCCTTTTATACTTTCAAGGCTTCTTTCATACGCCGCACGCCTTCAATCATTCGCTCTTCGGTATTACAGAACGAAATTCTCAAAAATCCTTTTGCTTCATCGCCGAATGCAACGCCTGGAACAGTGACGACGCGATTTTGCAGACATTTTTCAGCTATCTCAAGATCGTCGCCAAGTGAACGTACGTCGAGCATCGTGTAAAACGCACCTTCAGGCGAGGTAGCATGCAATCCCAACTCTTTGTCGAGCAGATTGACCATAAATGCACCACGTTTTTTGTAAACGTCACGCGCATTTTGTTTAGCGGCCTCGGCATCGGGCGTCCAGCCCAACAACGATGCCTTTTGCG
>JANMDA010000289.1:0-21678 GCA_031376085.1 Chloracidobacterium sp. | reverse complement strand
GTGGCGATCATATTTTCAGTGAGGATCTCGCCTGATTCAAAAACGTCGGCGCCCTTTTTGATCTCACTACCTTTGCGGACGATAAAACGGCCTTTTTCCGCCGTTTCTTTGATCGTTACAATGCCATCTTTTGTTTCACCTGTGAGTTCAATCTTTTGGACTGCATCGGAGCCTTTTGGTACCCGAGCCCCAGTCATAATTCTCACGGCTTGACCACGTTTCATTGTTTTATGCCAGCCGCGTCCGGCGGCCGATTCGCCGACTATCTGAAGCGTTACAGGAGAATTTTTTGTATCAGCCGCGACAACCGCAAATCCATCCATCTGCGACCGGTCGAACGGCGGCAGATCGGTGTCGGCGATGATGTCTTCACGCAGGACGCGACCGATAGACGCAGCGAGATCGATCCGTTCTGCTCCTAGAGAACCGGTCTCGCGGTCAATTATTGTGATGGCTTTTGAAATTTCTATCATTGCTTCAAAATCATCGCCGTTTTAGCGTTAAAAGGCGCGAAATGCTAGAATTCTGTTTTGCGTTTACGAGACGAATCTTATCATAACTAATTTTTAGAGAGGAAAATTACAAACCGTGATCGAATTTGAACTGACCGAAGAACATGTAGCTTTGCAGCAGACCGTCCGTGAATTTTGTGCGGGCGAAGTGGCTCCTTATATAAAGGAATGGGATGAGAAGTGCCATTTTGAACGCTCCGTTTTTGACAAGATGGCCGATCTCGGATTGTTGGGCGTTTGTATTCCCGAGCAGTATGGCGGCGCGGGATTTGACTATATTTCGCTCGGCCTTGTCTGCGAGGAACTTGAAGTGTGCGACACGTTTTTGCGGGTTGCGATGTCGGTTCATGTAGGGCTGAATAGCTTGAGCGTTTACAGCTGGGGGACTGAAGAACAGAAGCAGAAATATCTCGTTCCGCAGGCCAAGGGCGAAAAGTTGGCGACTTTTGGTTTGACTGAGCCGAATGCTGGTTCCGATGTTATCGGCATGCGTTCGTATGCGAAGCGTGACGGCGACGACTGGATATTGAATGGCGAGAAGATGTGGATCTCGCTTGGCGATGTTGCCGATCATTTTTTGTTTTTCTGCTGGACCGATCAGGAAAAGCAAAAGGTGCGTGACCATTCGGGCTTAAGCTGTTTTATTGTCGAACGCACGATGCCTGGATTTTCGAGCGGAACTCTGCACGGTAAACTTGGCATCCGTGCGGGCAACACCGGATATTTCTCGCTGCAGGATGTTCGAGTGTCTCAGGCGAATATGCTCGGCAACGAAGGAGAAGGATTTAAGATCGCCATGTTCTCGCTCGAAAACGGCCGATACACTGTGGCTTCCGGAGCGACCGGTGTAATTCGTGCCGCCCGCGATGCGTCGGTTGCGTATGCCAACACTCGCGAAGTTCAGGGCCAGCCGATCGCTAACTTTCAGCTTGTAAAACAGAAGATCGCCAATATGGAAGCCGATTACCAAATGGCGCATTTGCTATGGTTAAAGACCGGCTATCTGAAAAATGAAGGTTTGCCGTCGGCACGCGCTGCGAGTCTCGCAAAGTGGCAAGCTACGGTGCGCAGCGAAACTGCCGCGTCGATGGCGATAGAGATCCACGGAGCTAACGGCTACACGAACGACTATCCGGTCGAACGTTATCTGCGTAATTGTAAAGCCGCCGTCATTTACGAGGGAACGCGTGATATCCACACGCTGATGCAGGCCGATTGGGCGTTGGGGCTAAAAAAGGAAAAGGCGGCACGCGTTACGCTGCCGCCATATAAGCAGGCCGACACTAAAGCATCGGCATGATAAGTCTATTTCGCAGCGGAATTCGCTTTTGAGGAAGATTTCATATTATCGATCTCGGGACTCTTGTTGGTCATCTTCCACTCGCCATTCTCTTTTACGAAAACGACCTTGATCCCGTTCGGGTACGAATCCGCTTTGACTTCCGCAACACCTTTGTCGCCTGTGATCTGCTCGTTGCGAGCTTCGCAAGTTTTCTCCACCTTATCGTTTTCGAGATATTTTAAAAGTGTCGGAACTTTGTCCTTCTTCATTTGATCTTCGAAAAACCTGATCGTGTCCTGCGAGTAAACCTTTCGAATTGCGGCTTCATTCTTACCCTTGATCGCGGCACAATACGCTTTGAAGACCGGTGCTAATGTCGGAGCATCGTTGACAGTCTGCTCAGCCGGGGCCTTTGTCGTCTCAAGCGGGTTGTTTGTGTTGGCCTTAACTGCATTTGCAGCATTTGCCGGAGCGCTGTTTGAATTCGCCGGTGCCGGGCCGCCGCAAGCTAACATGAACGCTGCAAACAAAACAACTGCAGAACAAAAAATGATTTGTGATCGCATAATAGGTGACTATACTCCAAAAAAATTAGAATTCAAGAGTATAATAAATTTATACAAATGAACAAAACCGCCCAAACGGAACTGCACCGGCTGTTTTTGATCGAGCGTCTGCCCGAACCCTTAACGCGTGCCAGCAGCCATCTTCAGCTTTTCGACAACTATATCGAAAACACCCGCATGCGTATACGTTCGATCCGCGATCCGTACTCGAAAACATGGACGCGAATATTGCAGCAGCGTTTCCCTTCTGTCGAAGGCGAATACGCCATGACCAAACTCGCCGAGATACACCTCAACGAAGCGGAATACGCCGCGTTTGCCCATTTCGAGGGCAGGGAAATTCGGAAAAACCGTTACTTTCACGAATTCGACCGCGTATCGTTCGCTTTCGACGTTTATCTTGGCTCGCTCTGGGGCCTGAACAGCGCGAGAGTCGATTTCGAAACCCGCGAACGCATGGATGAATTCATCCCGCCGCCGTTCGCCATCTTTGAAGTCACAAACGACGCATTCTTTGCCGGCGAGAATCTGGTGATGCGAAAATTCAGCGACGTCCAAGCCGAGGTCGCCCGCATCGGCTCCTTCACACCGCCCGAACCCGAGATGCCCGACGAATAATCTGCTTGTCCCATGCCCCACTGTCCCGCGCTGTTCCACATGCATGTGGGACAGTCTAACTGTTGTAAATACTAACGTTACAGTTGCATTTTGGCCGTGTCCCACGAGTTTTGAAATAAAAGTAAGACAATGTAAGACAAAATCCGTAATTATTACAAATAATGATGTTAAGGCGTTCCACCTTTTCTGGTTTTAACATTCTTGGGTGGGACACGTCCAAATTATCTGCTCACTAATCCGCGTTCACCATTTCTTTTCAAATATCCCGATCCGGCCAAATTATCCCCGTCTGTCGGAAAAATAAATCCACCAGTCACAATTTCATCTTATCACGATGTGCTATTTATTGTCTAGTATTTTATTGATGCAACACCAAATCGAACCGTTCTAGGAGTGACATCAGATCAATTCTGAATTAAAATCTGTGAGATAAATCTCTTTAACAACAATCTGACGCACGACTGCGGTAACCAATATGGCATTTAATCCAAAACCAGAATATCTAATTACTGAGGACAAAATTCCCATCAAGGATTTCTTTGAATATAGGGATGAATACGTCACGAGGCCACCGTACCAACGTAAGAGTGTGTGGTCAGTAAAGAAGCAGCAGAGTCTTTTCGATAGTCTGTTCCGCAGGTTCTATGTGCCGCGGCTTGTCGTTAGAGAAGTCCGTCTCTCTGACGATGTTACGATTAAAGAGATAATCGATGGCCAGCAACGCATCACTGCCATTCAGGAATTTTTCGACGGAAAGTTCAAGCTGCCGGAGACGTTAGCTGATATCAATGGTGAATTGCCGGGCAAATATTTTAATGATCTTTCCACTGACCTTAGGCGGTTTGTTGATCGAGAGCTAATATTCAATGCCGATATCGTAAAAAGCATTGACGACCCAAAGAATCCTGATCATCAAAAGGTTGCGACCGAAATATTCTGGCGGTTACAGCAGGGTGAAACACTCAACTTCATGGAGATCGCTCACGCGAAACTATCGAGCCTATCGCGTAATTTTATCGTTAAATACAGCGATGATGAATCCTTTGACTACATCAATTATAAACCAGTCGATGCCAATCCGCATAAGCATAAGTTCTTTCAAATCCTAGGACGAAAGAATGATCGTATGCAGCATTTAACGACGATGACGCGATTTCTATTGATCGAAGAAGCGGAAGGTTACGCTGATCTAAAAGACTCTGCTGTTGTTGATTTCATTGAGAGATATGAGGTTGATGATGGTATAGGAAACGATTCCCTTGAAACGAGGGAATTCGCCAAAAATTGTCTGAGAAACTTAGACCTTTTCTTTTCGATATTTGAGGACGATCCGATGTGGGACGAGAACTCTGGTATTAAGGAATTAGGCAGAGAATATCTCACAATCTCACTATATTTCCTTATTCGCCACTTGCGACTGCATTATGTAATCGGCAATGCGGAGAAGGGACTAATCAAAGAATTCTTCCATGAGTTTTATGAGCGATGGAATCGAGGTGATCAGGACGATAACGACATTGAGCGCTTTAGTAATAGACGGCAACAGAGCAAGAATGACCTGCAAGAACGCGACATCATCTTTCGGCAGCATTTTTTCGAGTTCTTAGCCAAGGCCGGAAAAGAACTGCTTACGTTCGACAAAAAACGGGCATTTAACGAAGCGGAGAAGATTCAGATCTATCGCAGGGACAATGGTCTTTGCCAACATTGCCTAAAAGAAGATAAGCCTGATGGCGAGGCACAAGTAAGTTGGACGGACTATCAAGCCGACCATATTTTCGCACACGCTTTGGGTGGCGAGACCGTCGAAGAGAATGCGCAGGTATTATGCAAATATCACAACGCCAAGAAAGGAGCCAGACCAGATATGCAAGCTGCGTAATTACTTCAGGACTGGATTCATCATGAGTTCATGAGTCGTGTTTACGCGGCTTTCCCGAAGGGCAAATAGCCACGCAACTTTAGGGCGTGGGTAGTTTGAGCAAATATTTCAGAGGGCGTTTTTAACGTCCTTTTCACCCGCTTTAGCAAAATGTCGAACAGCGTTTATTCAGAGATAAACTTCCACATCACTTGGCACACCAAAACCAGTTTGCCGATGATAAATGAGCGAATCGAAGGACGCCTTTATCACTATCTAACTCATAAAATTCTCGAAACACCTGGAGCCCGTCTTTATGCCATTGGCGGCATCGAGACCCATATTCACATTGCGACTAGCTTACAGCCAAACATTCTTGCTTCGGATTGGATCGGAAAATTAAAAGGTTCGAGTTCGTATTACATCAATCACGAAGTTCAACCGAAAGCTCTCGAATGGCAACGCGGATATGGCATTGTTACTTTTGGAACGAAAGATTTACAGTGGGTGATTGATTACATCAATAATCAAAAGGAACACCACAAGAGAGGCACTACAAACGAAAGACTCGAAAAGCATTCAGACGACGAGTAAGGCGGCTAAGCCCAAACCGAGAAGGACGTTAAAACGCCCTCTAGTATTTATAACAGCTAACCACGCCCTAAAGGTGCGTGGCTATTTGCCGCGAAACGCGGAAAGACGGCTAAAGCCGCCTGCGGCGAAGCCGTTTTAGGAATCCAGTCGCTACCGCTCCCGGTTCTGACAGCTGCTATCGTTTTCGCGGGGTCAGCGTAACGTTGCGTTCGAGGGCGTCGAATATTTGGAGGTAGATCTTTGTTTCTGCGGGTATCAGCATTGGCCAGTCGGGGCCGCCGCGGTCTATGTAGCCGGCGAGGCGGGACGGGTTTGAATTATAACCGGCGGCCATCAGGTGTTCCTGTGTTGCGATGCCGGTTTGGACGGAATTTTGGATCGTCGGGTTTGAGATCAGGTCGTTCCAGGTCATCTGCATATAGAGCAGCATTGCTTGTGTAGCGTTGACGTGGTTTCGCATTCCTTCGACAAAGTCGGGCATCAGTGACGCATTGGGAAAGCGGCTGCGGACCATTCGATATGTCGAAGGAATCATCTGCACCATGCCGCCTGCTCCGGCCGAACTTACCGAATAGCGATACGTCTGGCCTTCGTTCAAAGCGTAGAGCGTGAAAATATCGTTGAAAACATTGGGCTGAAATTCAGTGCGAAAACGCATGTGATCGACGTGTTCGACGGTGGCGAGGCGTTCGGCGATGTCGGCGACCTTTGGCTGGATCGCGTATCCCTTGTTTCGCAATTGATCGCGTGCGATCTCGATCACGTTGTTGACGTAAAAGCGTCCGGCGCTAACCGTTTCAGGCGTCACGAGGCCCGGATGCGTTGACATATAATAGGCCGTTTCCATGTAGCGGCCGCCTCTTTCAACCGGGTATTGGATCATCAGCGGCAACTGCGCCTGTCCTCTTTCGTCGGTGATCGCGATGGGCGTGTTGACGCCGTTCGCCCGGATCGTGCGGCTCATCATCAGGTGGCCGTTTGCCGACATCGTAGACGTCAATCCATTCGTCGTCAGGAAGGCGTCCTTGCCGATCACGATGTAATCGATCTTTTTGTCGCGCCAATTATAGAAGGCTATTCGCACCTGGCTGGGTACAGTGGAATTTGTTACGGGCTCCGTCATTGCCGTTGTGATCGGCCGCGTTTGCATTTCGCGTTTTGCTTCGGCGATCTTGCTTTTGATCTGCGTGAAACTGAGGCCGCTATAGTTCAAATTGCTCGCGTCAGACGCCGACGTAGGCGGATTCTGTCCGACGACATTCGGTGTTTTTGCCGGCAGCGGAGCAGGTGTCATTGTCCTGATCGGCTGAGCAGGCATCATGTTTGTCACTATTACACGCGATGGAGTTGCTTTTGGCAGAGATCGATCTGATTGGGCAAAACCAGAGATAACCGACGCCGCGAAGACAAAAAGGCCGATACAAAACTTACTTTTCATATAGTGTTATTTGGAGAGTGCCGTGGAAATATTGAGCGCGTAAGCGTCTTTCAGTGCGGCTGATATAAGATTCGCTCAATTCATATCCGGTTGTCAACCATTTTCGATAATTTTATTGTATGTATAACGAATGGTTATGGATATTCCGGGTTTGTTTTGACAGCCGGTGATAAGGTATAACTAGATTTTCCACGCCTGAGTGCTGCATTTCTAATATGAAACAACTCTTTGGAACAGATGGTATTAGGGGCCTGGCAGGTGAATTTCCGCTCGATGAAAAGACGGTGCGGATCGTCGGAGCATCGCTGGCGCGGCAATTTCGCGAGAAACTGGGGCGCGATCCGCGTTTTGTCTCGGGCCGGGATACACGCGAATCCGGCGAATGGATCGAAGCTGCATTTCACCAAGGTGCGGTGTCAGAAAATGCAAAATGTGAATCTGCCGGCGTGATCACGACGCCAGGCGTTGCATATTTGACTGCGAAGTTTGAATTCGACGCCGGAATCGTTATCAGCGCTTCGCACAATCCTTATCACGATAATGGAATAAAGATCTTTTTGCCGACCGGCAAGAAGATCGATGACGCGACCGAACGGGAGATCGAAAAAGATATTTATGCTGATGACAATTCGGTCTCAAGCGATATTGAAATTTCCTCTAATCGGGCTGATGAATTTTGCCGTCAATATTTAGATCACCTGAAGCATGAGGCGAGTGATTTTTCTGCGACAGGAATAAAGATCGTCATCGATTGTGCTAATGGCGCATCTTCAGAACTTGCTCCAATTTTGTTTTCCGAACTCGGCGCCGAAGTCGTCACTATTCATAACTCGCCAGACGGCCGCAACATTAACGAGAATTGCGGATCGACGCATATCAACGATCTTCCGGCAAAGGTTCTTGCGGAAAATGCCGATCTGGGCGTAGCGTTTGACGGCGATGCTGACCGGGCGCTTTTTGTTGATGAAAAGGGAAACATCGTTGACGGCGATGCGACGCTTTGGGTAATGGCCCAATATCTAAAGGATCACGGCAAGTTAGCGAATTCAACAGTAGTCGCGACCGTGATGAGCAATATTGGCCTCGAACTTGCTCTTCAATCTAAAGGAATAAATTTGCTGCGCGCTAACGTAGGCGATAAATATGTTCTTGAGAAACTGATCGAAACCGGCTCAGAAATTGGCGGTGAGCAGTCGGGACATATCATCTTTCCTGAGATCAGCCTCGTCGGCGATGGTATGATGACCGCTTTGCTTCTTCTTAGAGCGATCAAAGAAAGAGGTGTGTCGCTGTCGCAAGCTGTGGATGGATTTATTGGTTATCCTCAGATTTTGCTGAATGTTAAGGTGTGTGAAAAACTATCGTTCGATGATGTTCCCAGAATCGCCGCCGCCGCCAAAGAGATCGAAAATGAACTTGACGGCGAAGGCCGTTTGCTTCTCCGTTACTCCGGCACCGAAAATCTCGCACGCGTTATGATCGAAGGCAAGGACCAATCAGCCATCGAATCACAAGCACAACGTCTGATCGATGTGATCCAACAGGAATTGGGTGAGCCTTCCATCTGATGAAACAACGATCACTCAAAATAGACTTTCAACAAAAATCTTCCGGTTATGAGATCGTGATCGGTAACGAAGTCTTATCACATTGCGGCAAATGGGCGCGAAAATGTCTTGGAAGTGATGCCGTAAAGGTTGTGATCGTTTCAAATCCAACTGTTTTTGCCCTCTATGGAAAACTAGTAGGGAAAAGTCTTCGTGCATCGGGCTTTGCCGTTTCTCACTTTTTGATCAAAGACGGCGAACGATATAAAACTCTGCGTTCAGCCGAATCCGCGCTTACATTTTTCGCTGAAAAACAACTTTCGCGAACCGACGCAGTCGTTGCTCTCGGCGGCGGTGTTGTCGGCGATCTGGCAGGTTTTGCTTCGGCAGTATATCTTCGCGGGGTGCCGTTTTTGCAGATACCGACGACGCTGCTCTCGATGATCGATTCGTCGGTCGGCGGTAAGACTGGTGTTAATTCGGCGTTTGGCAAAAATCTTATCGGAGCATTTTACCAGCCGAAAGGCGTTTTGATCGACACTGACGTGTTGAGAACTTTGCCGCAACGCGAACTCACCGCTGGCTTTTGCGAGGCAGTAAAACAAGGAGCAATTGGCGGAAAACAGCTCTTCACACAAACAAGCGACTTTCTTTCGGCTTTTAAGCCGATTGATTTTTGTCAGTTTGCCGACGATAACTATTTTAAATCTCAGCTTTCAGATTTGATAGCGGCCAACGTTACATTTAAAGCCAAAATAGTTGCCGGCGACGAGCGGGAATCCTCACGGCGAACCGACCGGAAATCTCGAAAAATTCTTAATTTCGGCCATACACTGGCTCATGCCCTCGAAAAAGTGACGGATTACAAATACCTGAAACACGGCGAAGCCGTTGGTTACGGGATCATGTTTGCCGCCGAACTCTCAAAATCTCTTGCATTATGTGATGAAAAAGATGTAAAATTGTTGAACGATGTTGTGCATCGTGTCGGCTCCTTGCCGCGCTTAGCAAACATCGACGAAAAAGAGGTTTTTGAGGCCTTCAGATTCGACAAAAAGCATTTGGCAGGCTCACTGCAAATGGTTTTGCTCAATGGCATCGGAAAACCGTTGATTCTGGACGAAAAAGAAATTCCGCCATCAACTACGCAAAAAGTCCTCAAAAGCTTCCTTCAAAAATGGTCTTGAGCCTAAGGCCGATCTTCTCCCTGGAGAACAGAAATGAATAACTCGACCACAACTCGCGCGTCCGAACGGGGAAGCGCCGGTGTCAAATTTGTAATTGTCCTTGCTGCGATCATTCTCGCCGGAAACGCAGGATTTAATTATGTGCCTGTCGCATATGATGCTGAAAGTTTAAAGTCCGACATGGCCACCGCAGTTTTGCAAGGGCTCGCATTGCCCGGAAAGCTAAATCCCGTCGATAATGTAAAAGCGCGTATTCAAAAATCGATCATGCAAAATGATATTCCTGCAGACGCGCTCATAGATGTAAAACAAAATGCAAATGCGATCACTGCCCACGTTACATACACAAAACAGGTCAATATTCTGCCTTTTGGCATATATCGTTATGCCTACCGTTTCGACCACACGGCAACGCCAACCGGATTTTTGCTGAAACAGTAACAAGTTTGCAGAAGCCCGCACGTTAGTAAGGGCGGTACATTCAACGCGAGTGTTCCGCCCTTACTAACGTGCGGGCTTACGCATTAATACCTAAACGCCGTCTGCGTCGGCTTGTCACCGTTTGTGCCGAATTGGAATGCGATGAACTGGGCGTTCGAGCTGTTTTGCCGATACCACGTTCCGTCCGAAGGGCGGAAAACGCAGATGTCTGTCTTGCCGTCGCCGTCGAAATCGCCCGGTGTTGGAATGTCGTTCGCGAGGCCAAACACTTTGTAGTCGTAGCTCGAATTTGAGCTGTATTTTAAGTACCAGATACCTGTCGATGGACGATAAACGGCAAGGTCCGTTTTCCCGTCGCCGTCGTAATCCGCCGGAGTGATAACGTCGCTTCCAAATCCGAACAACTCGCCGTATATCGATCCATTAGAACTATTTATCCGATACCACGCGCCACTCGAAGGCCTAAACACAGCAATGTCCGCTTTCCCGTCACCGTCAAAATCGCCAATGGTCGGCTTGTCTTCGCTGGCTCCAAATTGAAGTCCAAAGAACGATCCATCCGAACTGTTCTGCCGATACCAGGTCCCGGTCGAAGGCCTGAAAACCGAAATATCAGCCTTCCCGTCACCATCATAATCCGCAGGCGTCGGCAGATCGTCCGCCAGCCCAAAAACAAAATACGAAACCGTTCCGTTCGAGCTGTTGGTCACATACCAGATCCCGGTCGAAGGCCGATAAACAGCAATGTCCGTCTTTCCATCACCATCATAGTCCGCCGGCACGATCTTATCCGTCCCAAATCCGAATAAGGTTCCATAAAGCCCTGCTTGCGACTGCTGCAGATACCACGCCCCACTCGACGGCCTGAAAACCGAAATATCCGACTTGTGATCGCCGTCGTAGTCGAACGCTGTCGAGGGTGAAGGCGTTGAGGTTGCAGTGGCTGTAGAAGTTGGAGTGCTTGTCGGCGTATTCGTGATCGACGGCGTATTTATCGGTGTATTTGTTACCGTCGCGGTCGGCGTACTCGTCGCAGTATTAGTGGCGGTTGGTGTGTTCGTCGCCGTTATAGTTGATGTTGCCGTCGGCGTTTGCGTGGGCGAATGTGTCGCAGTCGGCGTATTCGTCGCTGTATTTGTAGAAGTAAATGTTGGAGTGAAGGTTGGTGTAACCGTTGCAGTGGGAGTATTTGTTTGTGTATTAAATGGCGTGGTCGTGGGCGTGACGGTCGGAGTTATTGTCGGTGTAGATGTCGGCGAACCACAGTCCGTCGAGATATTTAGCTCCCATCCGCCGGCTAAACTGCCGGCGTCGGTACTTTGGTCGTCAATGATGTAAAGCGACCATGTGCCATTCGGATCGGTGCCGTTAAATACCGATAGCGCCGAACCGCCCAATGGTGCCGGCGCGGGTGCCGGAAATGTGTCACCCGTTCCGATGTTAGTTGGTTTGAACGTACCCGAAACGAGCGGGCCCGCATCTGGCAGGCTATTGGCAGTGGCGTCGTCGAGCGTGAGTGTCAAGTTCACGGCGTCAGGAGCTCCACCAACATCCGACATTACGATCGCATATTGCCCACCCGGTCCAACGAGCAGAACGTCCAAATCGTCAGGGAAGGAGTGGCTAAAATTGTTAAGTTTGATCGTCACCTGCGACACATTACCGGAAAGGGATCCGACCAGAATATTAGACGGATATGGTGCGGCTACCCCTTGTGTTCCCGATGCGGGTATAGTGATCTGCGTAGGATTGGCGAAGTTGGTCGACGGTCCACACGGCGTCGCGGTCGGCGTTGACGTCGGCGTTGACGTCGGAGATGCAGTTGGCGTAGGCGTAGCGTTACCATTCGGAGTCAGCAGAACGGATCGAAACTGGTTTGTAGACCTTTGGCGGGCATCGACAGCGATCTGGCCCGCGTCGTTTATGCCGGTTGCCGTGTAAAGCTGATAATCTGCAGCCGAGGCGTCAACAAGAGCTGTAAGGTCATACATCTGGCCGTTTGTATAGATGAATGGGATCTTAATGAGTGCTCCTCCATCATAAGGCCGATAGGTCGATCCGACCACGTCGTCATGAATATTAATGCCATACCCGGTGCTGCGATCGCTTAGGAAATCGTTGTTTCCGATCGCGCCGAGATCACGCATGGTTGTGCCGTCGTAAAGAAAGGCGTGCTCGCGATTATCATTGGCGATCGACGATGACCCGGCGATGTGTCCGTTGTCGTTTATGAAAGCGCCGGAACTATAGCTTCCCGCAATGGTTCCCAGGTCCCGCATTCCGTTCGCCGCATCCCAAATAAAAGCGTGGTTCGCCTGAAAAGCAATAGCCGTTTGAGCGTTGCCGGTGACGACCCCGGAATTATTGATGCTAAGGGCCTGGGAATACTGGCCGCCGAGTGTTCCGAGGTCGCGCATTCCGCCCGCAGCGTCCCAAATAAAGGCACGAGTATTGCTGGTGGTTAGGCTTCCCCCAGAATGGCCCACCACCACATCCGCATTATTGATCCCGTTGCCGCGCGAATAATTACCGCTCTGTGGCAGGAATCCAAGGTCGGTCGCGGTTCCGTTGCGAAAAAGAACGGCATGGCGAATTGAGCCTCCATTGACGGAATACTGCGAATCGCCGGTCACGTTACCGAGATTGTTGATCCCCACACCGGTGCTGGTGCTGCCGCCGGAAATTGTACCGAGATCTTCCACCAAGCCATTGGTAAATCGCGCCGCATGTAGGTTGGGTCCGGAATATGAATAGCCCGTCACCTGTCCTAACTGGTTGATTCCGGCTGGTTTACTGATTATCTGGCCCGTCTGGGGATCCGTGTTGATCGTGCCGAGATCGGTAAGGTGATAAGTCGGAGGTATTAGTGTCGCATGTCCGCCTGCTCGAGTGTGATCAAGTCCTAGGGTGGACAGGCAATAAAAAACTAGAAGTGCAAAATTAATCCCTAAAAAAAAGAGCTGTGAACGGAAAAAGTGCTGTTCAATTTTTGATCTCATACCTACCTTATTTTTCAATCGGAAGCTAGTTAATATGTATAATATCATCGACCGGACGATCTCTCTGTATGATTACGCACACAAGGAGACATCCTATATAAACAGTGCAGAGAATCTCAAAAAAAAGACACGTTTGTCCATCGATTTTCGGGTTCGTTGCCTGCTGAGATAAAAATATCAATCCCTGGCTCTTTTACGACCTTATACTGACTTTGAGAGCGGCAGATGATGGTTGAAACAGTGAACTTCATTGATGAAATTGACGTAGTGAATGCCCGAGTAGCTTACTGAGCGAACGAACGCGCGAAAATGGTTGTAAATGGCATTTATCTAAGTCGCTTTTGGAGGGTATAAGGAGGGTTTTTTGACGCCGGCAAGGCGCGCAGAATTAGATTTGGAGCCTTGAACGAGGCGAGACAGCCACCGCACTCATTATGTCGAAACTTCAAAGCGCTAATGCCTGTTGGATTTTGAGAGGTTGGATCTGAATCAAACCTTCGGGAGCGTCGGCGAGCCAAGTTGTGGGGCAGACGCCGCAGGTAGTGCATTTTTCGACGGCGGGGCAGGGAAGACTCGACAGAGACTCGAGGGCTTTTTCGTTTTCGGTTTTTAGGAATTCGAAGGAGAGGCCGGAATCGACTATCGACCACGGGAGATACTCGTCGTAGCTTCTGTCTCTGGATGTGTGAAACGCGGCGTCGATGCCGGTTTCTCTGAGCGCTCGGTTGAGATCGCCGTTTAGACGAGCGGCGGCTTCGATCGCTCTTGAAACGGTGCGGTCGCCTGAGGAATATAGTGCTTGTTCGTGAGCAATTCGCGCTGACATGTAGCGAACCTCGACGTTTGGAATTTTGCTGAGGCCTTTGCAGACGTATTTGATGCGGCGTTTTAATTCTTTTTCACCGCAGATGGCTCCCCATTGCAGCGGCGTGTTTGGTTTTGGGACCAGGCCGTTTAGCGAGGGGATGATCTTGCCCGCACGTCCGAATTTCTTTCCGGCTTCGAGCATTCGATCTTTGATTCGTGTGACGAGCGTGAACATTTCGTCGAGGTCTTCGTCTGTTTCGGTCGGAAGGCCGACCATCATGTAGAGCTTGACGGTGAGCATTCCTCGGTCGAAGACCGCTCCGCAGATATCTACGATCTCGTCGTTTGTCAGATTTTTGTTTATTACGCGGCGCAGGCGGTCGGAGCCCGTTTCGGGTGCGACGGCGATCTGCTGGTCGCGTGATTCTACGAGTGCGTCGAGCAATTCGTCCGAGATCTGATCGAGCCTTAGAGAGGAAACCGTAATTCGATAATCCATCGCGCGCAACTCTCTCAAGATCGTCGAGATCTCAGGATGATCGCAGACGGCTGTCGAGACGAGGCCGATCTTGTTTGTTTTCGAGCGCCATTCGCGGGCTTTTTCGAGGATGTCTTTTGCCGGAACGACACGCGGCGGATAGTAATTGTATCCGGCCCAACAGAAACGGCAGCCTTGCGAACAGCCGCGTGAAATTTCTACTAACAGGCGGTCGCCCATCTCGGCTTCGGGAGACCACACGGCGGTCGAAGGGCAAAATGTGTCCTGGCTAAGAAGAAAATCGGCCAGTTCTGTTTCGCCGCGTTTGAGAGCACGGCGGAGCGTGCCTTCCTTTGGATTTACCGAAGCAACTGCACGGCCAACGCGCTTCGGAACGCCTTTTTCATTTGGGATGTAATCAAAAACCGTCCCGTCTTCGTTATAGATCACATCGTAGAGCGACGGAACATAAAAACCGCGTCCGATCTTTGCAAGGTTCAGCAAAATGTCAGCCTTCGATTCGTTTTCGACTATCGCGTCGACCAATTGAAAGGCCAGGATCTCGCCTTCGCCGACGGCGATCACATCGGTGAAATCAGCTATCGGTTCTGGATTGAGGAACGATGCAGCGCCACCCATTATGACGAGCGGATGGCCTTCATTTCGTTCCTCGGCCCAAACGGGAATGCCTGAAAGCTGGAGCATACGGGCCATATTCAGGTAATCCGTTTCGAACGAGATCGAGAACGCGACGACATCAAAGCCTTTAACGCGCGACTGCGTTTCCAGCGACATCAGCGGCGTGCCCGATTTTTCGTATTCAATTAATTCGTCACGGTCGGGCAGGAAAACACGTTCGCAAACGACATCAGGGATAGAGTTAAAAAGCTCATACATCGTATGTAGCCCGAGATTCGCCATCCCAATCGCGTGCGTGTTCGGATAGCAAAGCGCAATACGCAGTCCGCGCTCGCGTGAAAGGACATAGCCCTCTTCCGCAGCGAGTTTCTTCTTATAGCTCTCGATGATCCGTTTGCTCATTCCAATGCCAAACTATCAGAATAGCACAGAAACCACATTTTTCTTTCAAACATTCGGTTTGCAAAGTTGTTCCTCCAGCAAACGTACTGCTTCGGTTAAGATTTCCCGCCCTTCGGCGGAATCCGTTTTGATCGGTTCCGACGAATCCGTGTCATTGAGCCAAACTTCGTTAGTGTCAGCAGGCGAATTGCTCGACAAGACGGTTACGCGGCGATGGTAGGCTGTTATTTCGATGCGTCGGTGTTTTTTCATTTCAGAACTCCTTGACTGGAGCGGCGGCATCTTGCTTGCCGGTCGCGATTGAGATTCATGCTCTCGTCACCGGAAGACCGGTGTGGCAGGCAGAATGCCTGCCGCTCCAGTCACGCCATCAAAAACATGTGAACCTCAGCAACGGAGAAGACGCCGCCGAATATAAACTACATCGTGTTGCCGAATAAAGATCCAGGCCTGTGACGCCGGCGTTCCGATATGCGGTGAAATAAAGAATTGAGCCGTCGGGTGAAAGCGACGGGTTATTTTCGTCCTCCGTCGTGTTAATGTTCGGAAGCAGTACAGGCGGATTCCAGGGCGCTGAAACGGAAGCACGCTTTGAAGTCCAGATGTCAAAAGTCCCCATTTCTCCGACACTACCGGGTCGCGATGCGCCGAAATAAATTTCCAAACCGTCGCGTCTGATTGCCGGACGCAACTCAGCTCCGACGCTGTTCAATTCGTCTATCGCCACGGGTGTGTTGAATGTTCCATTTGCGTTACGGGTGCTTTGAAAAAGATCGTAATCCACGCCGCCGTTTTGGCGGTTTGTGCTGAAAATTAGCGAGTTCACGCCAGTCGCCGGATCTTCAAAATATGCCGCCAGGCCTTCGTCCAATTCGGTGTTGATGCCGAGACTGACTGGCGTTGTCCAGCTGAAATCATCATTTGGATTTGTCCGCGTGGAAAGATAGATGTCATTACCGCCCATTCCCGGTCGATTGCTGAACAAAAACATCGTTCGACCGTCGAGGGAAATGCTCGTTATATGTTCAGTACTGCTTGTATTGATTGTCGCCCCGAGATTTTGCGGCGTGCCCCAAACCGCGCCGAGCGTTGCCCGCCGCGAAACGTAGATGTCGTTTCCTCCCAGACCGCCGAGATCGGTCCGATTGCTCGAAAAGTAAAGGCTCAAACCGTTCGGCGCAAGAGTCGCGTTCGTTTCGTTGACCGCCGTATTAAGAGCCGCGCCCATGTGACGCGAGGTTGTGAAGTTTTGCGAAAACGCGCTCATTGCCATCATCGCTACTGCGATAACTGTCAAGAGCATTGATAATGTAATTTTGTTTTTCATGATTTTTCTCCTGATTTTTTTAATTTCCTGTTTTTACCGCGTTAGCGGTAACTTGAATTTAGCCGTGTCTTTCAAGGCACGGAAAGCCGTGAAAGTTCACCCGCGTCGCGTCAGCGACGATTGAAAAAGACGATTATCAATTCAGTCGTCGCTGACGCGACGCTCCCCTTTTCCATTCATTCCCGTGCTTTGAAAGGCACGGCTAAATTCATCACATCGCTACGCGATCATTTATGCACAGCCTTTAATTATTTGCCGTGCAATTGAGACGCGGATTTAGGTCGGCGAACATTCCGTTCGGATTCGGTGACCAAACCCATGCCGAGAGCAAATATATCCAACGTCCCGCGAATTGGCGTCCGGCTTGTTGTCCGAAGAGCGAGAACGAGCCCGACACTTCCTCAAAATATGGAGGGATCACAGGCAGTTGCAATGGGAAAATACCAGCACGGTAACCGGGTGTGCCCGGCGGACGAGTGTCACGAAACATCACACGATTCGTATAGACAACATTTACAAGCCGTAGATTGCCGTCCCCGGTGGGAATATAATTAAAGATCTCGGGTTCAAGGGAATTAACGTCCGGGGAGACGAAACGCGGGACGTTCACATAACCGATTCCATGCGTGCCGTCCGGAGTATCAACGCAACTGCCGGCGCCGATGACTACAAAGCCATCTTCGATTGCCACGTTTATGTCGTGGTATCTAGCCGTCGCCCGCCGAACTTGCGCGAGCTGCTGATTGACATCAGAGTCGTCCGATGCGGAGGGAAAGACGGATTGATTGTTTATCGAAAAAAAGTTTTCGTTTGCAAACACGTTTGATTGTGTTCCGATTGTAATTAAGCTGATCATCACGGCGACGATTAACGATAGTTTTTTGTTCTTCATAAATTTTCTCCTAATTTTTTTATTCCGTTTTGAGGATTACCTTTTTCGGTAACTCGCACCTTAACGCCGAACTCAAAGGCGAGTAACGAAAGAACAGCGAAATATTCGGGAAAAAGCGACGAAATTTGGAAAAAACCTCGCTCGCGCGACGAAAAAAGTCGTGCGGAGACAGAAAAAAGTCGTGCGGAGACCTTCAGCAGTCGTGCGGAGACAGAAAAAAGTCGTGCGGAGACAGAAAAAAGTCGTGCGGAGACCTCCCGCAGTCGTGCGGACACAGAAAAAAGTCGCGCGCGCGACTAACAAGAATAGACACACTACCCGAAATTTGGAATTTTGTGATATTATTTCTGCCAGTCAACATAAAAAAGTGAACTTTGCGGTTTACACGAGGCCACGGTATGCAGAAACTGGCTCACGAAATCTACTCCTTCGACGAGTTTCGACTCGATCTGACGCGCGGCGCGTTGTTTCGAGGGCTTGACGAACTCAAACTCCGCCCAAAATCCTTCGACGTTTTAAAATATCTGACCGAAAATCCGGGCCGATTGATAAGCAAAGACGAATTGATCAAATCCGTCTGGCAGGGAATGGCCGTGACGGACGATTCGCTTGTTCAATGCCTAAAAGACATTCGCCGCGCTCTCGGCGGCGACTCACAGCAGATAATAAAGACAGTCCCGCGTCGCGGTTATATCTTTGACAAGGAAGTCAGCGAGAACGGTGCGGTGATTTACACCGAAGAAACCTCGGGCGTTCATCTTATTATCGAAGAATCCGAAGAGACGAATGGCCACAGTGAAACGATCATCGAGAAGCCGCAAGGGAAAGTCGGCAAATGGTCGCTCATCGGCGTCATGAGGCGGCACAAATTAGGTACAGCCATTGCCTTGGTGACAGTTGTTATGGCCACGGGCGGCGCTGCTTTTGGACTGTATGTATATTCCTTGCAACCGCCCGTTTCACCATTTACATCGGTCAGTATCAAACGATTGACGACCGACGGCAGGACCGAACTCGCCGCCATCTCGCCCGATGGCAATTACATTGCATACCAGACTAATGAACCGGGCGGAAAGGAAAGCCTCTGGGTCAGGCAAACGGCAGCCGTCAATCCGAAGCAGATCATTGAGCCCGCAGACGTTACATACACCGGGCTGACTTTCTCGCTCGACGGCAATTTTATTTATTACGTTCGGGACGATACGCTGTATCAAACGCCGACGTTTGGCGGCTCGACGCGTAAATTGCGGGACAAGGTGAACGGCAAAGTTACTTTTTCGCCCGACGGCAAGCGCATTGCGTTTACGCGTATCGGAACGGGCGACGGAAAAGGTTCCAGCTTTGTGTTGGCAAACGCCGACGGCACTGGCGATGATCAGATACTCGCCAACCGCCAACCGCCTGAGGCATTCCACGCGGGCGCCAGCGCGTGGTCGCCCGATGGGACAACCATTATATGTGCCGGCGGCGATAATCCGGTCTGGGGCAACCAGTATCCGGTTGCCGTGAACGTCGCCGACGGACGCCAAACGCCGTTGACTAAAGCCCGCTGGAACGGCGTCGGTGGGTTTGCGTGGGTTGCGGACGGAAGCGGCTTTGTGATGAGCGCGTATCATAATCTCGATGCTTCCAGCCAACTCTGGCACGTTACATTTCCGGGCGGCTTGGCGACGCGCATCTACAACGATCTGCACGGCTACGGCGGCGCGAGTCTGACGGCGGACTCCAAATCGCTCGTAACCATTCAGACACAGAAGCAGCTCAATCTTTATGCGATGGATCTGTCCGACGAACGCACCGTTAAACAATTGACTTCTAAGATAGACAGCGTCGAGGGTTTTGTGTGCGTTACTACAACGCGCGACGGCAGAATCATTTATTATTCGGAGACCGGCGACACGGGCGACCTGTGGATAATGGACGCAGACGGCGGAAATCAAAGACAGTTGACCTTTGACGCGCCGAAGGAAGACGGCGCGAGGGTTTCGCCGGATGGCCGCAGCATCGTTTACGGCGTCGCGAGTCAGGGAATATGGAAGATAGACCTCGACGGCGGGAATCGTAAACAATTAACGACGCGCGGAATGTTCCCCGAATATTCGCCCGATGGAAACTGGGTGTTTTACACTCTGCCGCGCGATAAATGGACGATGTGGAAAGTTTCGGCTGAGGGCGGCGAGCCGGTTCGCGTAACCGATCATCCTGCGGTCCAGCCTGCCGTTTCGCCTGACGGGAAATTGATCGCTTATATGTATTTCAAAACGCGTCCCGAACCCAAACTCTACGTCGCTCCTATCGAAGGCGGCGATCCGATCAAAGTCTTTGACGTGCCGACGCTGCATCTTTTTGATATTGACTGGACGCCCGACGGCAAGTCGGTCGTATATAACGCTTTTGGAAACGGCCTTGACAAAATAGTTAGCCAGCCGCTTGACGGCGGAGCGCCGCAAGTTCTGCTCGCCGCCAAATCCGAGGCGGAAAGCATCTCATCATTTACTTTTTCACGCGACGGCAAACAGCTTATCTACTCAGCCGGGACGGGAAGGCAGGATATCGTGATGTTTACGCTGGAAAAGTAAGCTCAAAATCAGGCGGAAATCCTATTTTTTCTTCATTTCCGGTGCTTTTGGCGTTGTGTAAAACGGCTTGTGCTGGACCATAAAGACCTTATCGTCGTAAACGCCGTCGCCGTCCACATCGACTTTGACCTCGAGCTTGTACTTTTTGCCGGCCACATGGCCGTCGGTCAGGTCGTATGCGAGCGAATATTGGCTTCGCAGCATTGCGTTGATCGAATTAAGATAGCCGGGAACCTCGCTGGCGAATGTCATCGGGAAATGCATTCCGCCGGATTCTTTTGCAAAGGTGTCCATAATATTCTGGGCCTGTGCAAAGTCCAGCCGATCAGGCGTGCCGATCGATACTCGCGAAGGATCTAGATAGTCGCAATATTTTTTGCAGAAAAGATTGCCTGTGCTGATGACATAGATCGGTATGCCCGATTCCTGCACGACCCGCCGGGCGTCATCGTAACTGCTCCGGCTGAATGTGTTTATACCCGACGCGATAAGGAGAATAGCTTTTCGCTTCGACCTGACCGACACCATGCCGCCAAAATCGGCGTATTCCGATTTTGAATTTTCCAGCACGACCGAATCGCCTTTTCCGCCGATCAGCGCAAATTTGATGGAATCAAAAAGATTGTTCTCGCGAAAGGCCGGCGAACTGCGAAGCAGAATATTTATTGTGTCACTGATCCGTTTCGGGTCATTGGTGAAATCGGTTAACGTCGTGGGCCGCAGATCAAAGCCGATGACGGAGGCATAGTCGTTCGGCGGCTTGATGAAGCGAGTAAGGAACTCCGCGACGGGACGCACGACTTCGTAATAACCGGGCTCGAAACGTCCGCCGCCCGCACTTCCGAACGTCTCTGTCCATCTGCTGTATTCCACAACGACCGTGACGGTTATAGGTGATTCTGGCGTCGTGAAATTTGAAATATTCTGCTTGACGCCATTCTCAAAGATCGCAAAACTCTCTTTTTTCAGGCCGGTAATGATCTGCCCAGTCTTTTTGTTAAAGACTACGGCATCGACGTTGACGATATTGGTGTCAATCTTTTCGACAGTGTCATCGACAACAGCGTTTTTTTCTTCCTCGGCACGTTTTTTCTCTTCCTCAGCCTTTTTCTTATCCTCTTCGGTCGGGCGTTGGTTCTTTTTGCCTTCGCCGGTTGGCCGTTCGGTTTTTTGCGGTTTTGACTGGGCAATGACAGATGGATTTGTAAACAAGAGTGCAAAAACAACTGCAAAAACCGTAAAAATTAAACGCTTAAATCCAAATGTCGACATATATTTATCTTTATTAGTTCGTCAGTTAAGTTAGATACAAATTGTCCGCCTTTAGTTGGTCAAAAGCAAGAAAACATAGGAAGTGAGCCCTTGAACTAATTCCCATTCGGGCGTATTATTACCGCAAACGTGACTCAGTAGTAATTTGTCAGCCCTGAATTTGTAACTACATCGATCGAGCGAGGATAGAGATATGACAAGATTGTTTGCGGCAATTCTGATCTTTGGTTTGACGGT
>JANMDA010000287.1:0-4024 GCA_031376085.1 Chloracidobacterium sp. | reverse complement strand
CCGCCGCCGCCGTAAACCTGGCTGAGAACAAATGTCGGCCCGGTTGGAGGCGTTTGCACCGGTGTCGCAGTTGCCGTATTTGTCGGCGATCCGGTGTTAGTAGCCGTCGCTGTCGGCGTGCCTGTATTTGTTGCCGTGAATGTCGGCGTAGGCGAAACGTCCGAGCATAATATTGTCGTTGACGTATTACGCGGAACCGGCGGGCTTACCACGTCAAAATCCAAATTATTATTATTGGTATCCTGACAACCAAGAGCTTTTCGCACGCTGCCTTCGGCTGAGGTGATCGCAACGCCGTTATTTACTGACGTTCCGCCCTCACCATTACCTGCCGTGCCGTTTCCGGCTGCCCCCCAAGCTACCCAATCAACAATATAAGAAAGCTCTAATGGACTACAAGGAGTCGCGGCCGCGCCGCATGTGTTGATCGGAAGCAGGCCTGTAACCAAAGCAACCTTGCCGCTGCCAGCTCCCATACTCAAATTTGTAGTAGTCGCATCCGGCGTCACCGGCAAGGCAGTTCCCGATCCACCGGAAGTACCAAGCTGGACAAGATAATACTGCCCCGGATTAAGATTGACATTAGGCAAGTCAAAAGCGCTACCACCGTTACTAGCAAAATTGCCCGTCGCTGAACCGTAATATAATTTGAGCAGATTTAATGTCTGAACACTGGTGGTAATGTTCTTGATCTCGACGTAATCAAACAGATATGTTGAACCGCCGCCGCCGCCGCCGTAAGCTTGACTAATGGTAAATGTCGGGCCGGTTGGCGGTGTTTGAGTCGGAGTCGGGGTCGCAGTGTTCGTGGCTGTTCCCGCCGGGGTCGAAGTATTCGTCGCTGTTGCTGTTGCTGTCGCCGTATTCGTCGGCGAAGGCGATGCAGTCGGCGTATTTGTTGGCGTATGTGTTGCCGTGGATGTTGGCGTCGGACCTGAGAATGCCGACGGTTCCGCCAACATCCAGTCTGAGGTTGAGGTTACGCTTGTCGTTATCGTCGCGCTATTGGTTGCCGCGGTAACCGTTCCACCAGGCTGGCTGAAAGCAGTATCGTATTTATAAATGAGGAAATTATTTTCGTTGGCAGTACCGGGAATGTCGCTGTCCAAATAGTTGAACGTCAAATCCGCGCTTACGCCGGTGGCGCCGGTTAGTGTCCAATAACGTGAAAGTGCCTTTGCCGGGGTCGGAATAAGGGGATATGCTCCTTCAACGGCCTTAACCGTGAAATCAGCAGGAGCGCCCGCGGTCATGTTAACCGCCACCGGCGAATAGCCATTCGCTGTACCAACATCGAAGGTTTTCGATCCGTTTGCAACAAAGGTCCTTAGCAAGTTTCCGATCACATGCCCGCTCGTGTGGTTGACTACTTCTCCTGAACCGATAGTCAGAGTATTGGCTCCGGTCGTGATATTGCCGGAAGTAAACGTGAGCACTCCATTATTAAGCGTCACATTTCTCGCCAACGAGATCCCGCTAGCGTTATTAATCACAAGTGTCCAAGGGAATGTGGCAGAGGTAGCGGTCAATGTTCCGGCACCGCTGATTGTCTGCGTCGAAGTGCCGCTGAGGTTGACCGTTCCGCCTGGAGTTGCTGGTGCAAAATTTAGAGTCGCGCCGCCAGCAACCGAAATATTGCCTTTGATGGCGTGGCCGGGCGTTCCCGTCATATTAAAGTTGAGGGTGCCGGACGTGATCGTCAGATTGTCGATGGAAACAGCGCTGGCGCCCGTCACCGTGGCCGTCGCGCCACTGTTGAATTCAAAGTTCGGATAAGTCCGGCCTGAAAATGCGGGGGTGACAGCCCCTTGTACGCTGTACAAGCTGCCTGTTTGAAAGACAACTTTCGAAGCCGGCTGGCCCAGACCAAAAGGATTGCTGCCCGCCACCTGAATATAGGTCGAACCAGAGGAAAACAAAGCAACATTCGCAGTCCCTCCAGGCGTGAAAGCATTACCCGCAAATCCTGTTCCCCCAGTAAAAATTGCCCCTGAATTAAACGTGATCGCATTTGCATCGGCCGCATTGAGTCGTTCGTTTCCACCTTGAAAAATCACATTACCGCTAATGTTTCCAGTGGATCCTGTGCCAACGAAAATTGAAATCGGCGGCAACGCGATGGTATTGACGGTTAACGACGATCCGGCTGTAATTGCCAAGTCATCACCTGTCCCGCCTGAGATCGTGATTTTGGGAGCAATCGAAAAGGATTGAGAGGCGACGGTGCCTGATTGACTTGTAGTCAAAGCCGTATTACTCGTAATTACCGTCACATCGTAAGGAGTTAATGTAGTGTTTCCGTAGATCAGATCTCCAACTGCAAGCTCTGTAGTAAACGATGTTCCGACACCCGTTACGGCGGTTGCTGCTCTACTTATGGTTCCCGTACCGGTCGCAGCGGTTCCTGATGAAAATGTGACCGCACAATTATTGATTATACTCAACTGACCAATGGTCTCTTTCGGAATACCCGTGACCGTAGGAGCTGCTTGAATCGAACCGTCAAAAACCAAAACATCGTCCGCTACAGGTGCACTGCGAGCCGGACTCCAACTTCCTGCCGCAGTCCATGCACCGGAAGCCACGTTCCATGTATAACTAGCCGCCGTTGGAGCGAGATCGTCATTTACCGGCGTGTTACTGTCCGATAATGTCTCCTGCAAACCAAAGAGATCTTTGACTGAATCAAAGAATGAAAGGCCGGCTGCGCTTGTTCCGGCGACTGCGAGTGTCAACGAAAAAACACTGATGATGGCGACAACCGCGAATCTTGGAAACGCGAAACGAAACGACCGTTGGCTTTTAGACATATATATTATGAACTCCTCAGAAATAGTTGGCTGGAAAATTTTGAAAACTAGCGGACAGCGAAGCCTTTCATCAATTGCGGCGAATCGCGATCCCCCATTAAACTGACCCCTTATTATTTTCTGGAATTATATTCCAATTCGCAACGGATTCAAAGTTAACTTCCAATTAAATAATCACCGCACGCAAAGGCGCGAACGAAAATAGGGTAGAAATGGAAAAAGCACGAACAGGCTAGGCTGCCTGTTCGTGCTTTGATGATGCCCGCCGGTTGACGGGGCTGAATATTAACCGCCGTTAGTCCTGCGGATCGGCAACAAAGTCGGCATCGACGATATTATCGACGAGGCTGACGACACGGGTCGAATTGCTGAAGCTGTAACGCTTCGAGACAACCGACACGATGTATGTCTGGCCGCTCTGCAACCCGTCGAGCGAGTAGTAGCCCATCGAACCCGTCGCAGTGATGATCGGATTCGGGAGCGAAGTGCCTGTGATGACGATGTTGGCATTGCGTATGCCGTTTCCGCTTGCCGTTGTTACACGTCCGGAAATCGATGCACTCGCAGCCGTCAGAGGCAGGAACTGCAATTGCCATCCACCATCGAGACAACCTGTGACCGCCGTCGGATTGAATGCACCGGCGTCATCGCGGGTGTAGAGGCTCCAGACTCCGTTGGCGTTCGAGAATCCGAAGGCGCCGAAGAAGGTCGTATTTATCGGGCCAAACGGTGTGCTTCCCGGCTCGAGATAAGGTGCCGGAGGTGCCGGAAGAGCGAAGCTGGTGACAGGCGTTTCCCAATTGGTCGGCTCACTTGTTCCGGTCAATAATGGACCGTTGTTAGGTAGAACTAACGCTTGGAAATCAGCGAATGTGAGGTTGACCGGGCTATTCTGACTGATCGAAATAGCACCGCCGGCATCACCCTGAACAACAAACTTCGCTCCGTTAGGTGCGACAAGCAATGCGTCAAAGTTATCCGGGAATGTGTGCCAGAAGCCGTTGAATATCACACGGATATTTCCGACACTCGTTGGCCCGCCAACGACTGTAATATTCGACGGATAAAGGTCAGCCGGAGCACCCTGCGAAGTACAGATGGCAGCCGAATTGGCAAACGTCTGTATCGGCGGAGGTGTCGATGTGGCTGTCGCAGTTGCAGTATTCGTATTAGTGGGGCCAGGTGCCGTTGCCGTAGGTGTAGCTGTAGCTGTA
>JANMDA010000269.1:0-4481 GCA_031376085.1 Chloracidobacterium sp. | reverse complement strand
AGGCACGTCTGACTTGATAATAGAGGTCGGCCGCTTGGCGGAGCGCGGCGATGTCGGCTATATTGAAATTCTCAGCAACATTAGCCAGCGTCACATCGACACGATCCACAAACTTTTCGGCGGCAAAGGAAATTCAGGTGTTTTGGATTTTGTCGAAACCACGATTAAAGAGCTCGAAAATCTGTGCGAAGGCGTGCGGCTCGTACATGAATTGTCCGCCAAAACGCTCGATCGCATCTTAAGTTTTGGCGAGATCGTTTCGACGCGCATGGTGTCCGCCAAACTTTCTGAACTCGGCCTTCAAAACGAATGGATGGACAGCCGTCTCGTGATACGCACCGATTCAAATCACGGATTTGGCCTGGTTGATTTTGCTGAAACCAATCCACGGATCAAGGAATATTTTGATTCGTCGCCGGCAAAATTGCATATTTTTCCCGGCTTTATCGCGAGTGATTCGAAAGGCTATACGACAACATTGGGCCGCGGCGGTTCAGATTACACCGCAGCGATAATTGCAGCAGCAATAGATGCCGAAATTCTCGAGATCTGGACAGATGTCTCAGGAATGATGACGGCCGATCCCCGATTTGTCCGCAACGTGCGGCAGATATCGCATATCAATTACCGCGAAGCGATGGAACTGTCGCACTTCGGCGCAAAGGTCATTTACCCGCCGACGATCCAGCCCGTGATGGCAAAAGGCATTCCGGTTTTGATCAAAAACACGTTTGAGCCGGATAACGCAGGCACGCTGATCGAGGCAGATTCCGCACCTGAAAAGGACATGATCCGCGGCATCACGAGCATCGACAAGATCACGGTGCTTAATCTTGAGGGCAGTGGAATGGTCGGCATTCCGGGCTTTTCAAAGCGGCTGTTCGACGCGCTTTCGCGTTCGCAGATCAATGTTATTTTGATAACGCAAAGTTCGTCCGAACATTCGATCTGCGTCGCCATCGAAGAAAAATTTGCTGAATCTGCAAAACGTGCCGTCGATCGTGAGTTCGAATACGAGATCAATGTCGGCAAGATAGAGCCGCTGAAAGTAGAAAGCGGTTTCTCGATCCTCGCGCTCGTCGGCGACAACATGAAAGAGCACACAGGCGTGAGCGGCAAGATGTTCACGACGCTCGGCCACAACGGCATCAATATTCACGCAATCGCGCAAGGCTCAAGCGAGCGAAATATCTCAGCGATCATTTCGTCAAAGGATGTGCAAAAAGCAGTCAACACTTTGCATGAAGAGTTTTTCTCGGATGGTAATAAACAGATCAATATCTTCATCGCCGGTGTCGGCACCGTCGGCGGCAAGCTGATCGATCAGCTCCGCGCGCAGCATCAGCACTTGCTCGACGAAATGCGCCTGAATGTTCACGTTGTCGGCATAGCGAACAGCAAACGAGCGTTGCTCGCCGAGGAAGGCGTAGATCTTGAGTCCTATAAAACAGATATAACTGATGCCGACACGATGTCTATCGCAGCGTTTGCAGATAGTATCGTCGCACAAAACTTACGCAACTCGATCTTTGTCGATGTCACGGCCAGCGCTGATGTTGTCGAAGTGTACTCGAAACTTCTTGCAAAAAGTATTTCGGTGATCGCCTGCAACAAGATCGCGGCTTCGTCGAGTTACGAAAACTATTCACATCTGAAAGACACGGCGCGCGAATTCGGAACTAACTTTTTCTTTGAAACAAACGTCGGCGCTGGTTTGCCCGTCATCAACACTCTTAATGATTTATTGCGTAGCGGCGACAAAGTGAACCGGATCGAAGCAGTCCTTTCCGGCACGCTCAATTTCGTTTTTAACAATTACGACGGCACGCGAAAATTTGCAGAAGTTGTCCGTCAAGCTCAGGAAGAAGGCTACACCGAACCCGATCCTCGTCTTGATCTCAATGGTACCGACGTCGCGAGAAAAATTCTGATCCTTGCACGTGAGGCCGGAAATCAGATCGAAATGGAAGACATTAAAAATAACGGCTTTCTACCCGAATCGTGTTTAGCCGGAAGCGTAGAAGATTTTTACGCTGAAATGGAACGTCACGAAGATCATTTTCGCAAGTTGCTCGATGATGCAATGTCCAAGGGGTTGAAACTAAAATACATCGCATCTTTCAATGTTGGTAAGGCATCCGTCGGCTTGCAATCTATAGGCCCCGACCACAACTTCACCAACCTTTCTGGTAAAGACAACGCAGTTCTCTTCTACACAAATCGCTACGCCGATCAGCCACTGGTTGTAAAAGGTGCCGGAGCCGGAGCCGACGTGACCGCCGCCGGAGTTTTCGCCGACATTATCCGTGCTTCCCGAATATGAAAGAATTTCCCCCACAAGAAGTCGATCCCATTGAATGTAACATCAATGCGATGTCTCGGGAACAGCGAAGGTTTTATGATTACTGGCTGTCCGAATTGTATGGTGGGCGCTCCGTCGAGGTTGAGGATGAGTTTGCTTACATTGGAATTTACGTCGATTGCTTGAATGAAGAGCTACTAGTCAGAAAAAACCTTCATAAATATGTATCACTAATTAATCAAATTGGTGACGTTTATTTTGGTAATCCCAAAATGAAGTCATTTCTAGATCGGTCGAAAGCCTATGCCTTCCTGCTATTTCATGATTATGAAAAAGCTTGGAAATTTTTGAGTCAAACGCAATTTATCTCTGTTACGGATGTTCTAAATGTTCTGTCCAAGTGTCGAGACAAAAGCTTAAATGGAGAATTACTTTTCAAGATTGTCGGGAAAAAGGGGTGCGGGCTTACTCCATTCGGGCTAAAGAATTTAAACTCGGTGATTGATAATTTAACTAAATCGCTGGACGAATATGAAAATGGGAACGGACGTAATGTTATCGCTGATTTCTGCGGACAGTTTGATTTCCATGATCTTAGCGAGGATGATTTCGAAACTTTAGAGGAATTATATTCGGACAAAAAACTCTTTGAATACATGAAAATTCAGTATAAGAAATGGGTGGGTTGTACATTGTCCGACGAGGAGGAAAATCGGTTAAGCCTGCTGCTCAGAAAATACTATAAAGTTGGGGGAATTCCGGATTGGTTTCCGAAAAAAGGGCACGGCATTCGTAAACAGCTGTTCCCAGATGCTTTTATGGATGAACCGTTTTTGCCACCGATAGTTCGGATGGCCGTAGAAGGCGAAATCCGTAGATTATTTCGTAATTGCGAAAATAAGACCCGCAGCGAACAGGGGCTTCCGGAAATCGGTGATGGATGGATTAGCGAAACGGAACTGTTCGAAGCCGTTCGAAAACACTTTTCTGACGAAAAGGTTGTCAAACACGCGAGGCCGCACTGGTTGGCACCCCAACATTTGGATATTTATTTTCCAATAAGAAACATTGGAATTGAATATCAGGGTGTTCAACATCTTCGACCGGTTGACTATTTTGGCGGCCTCGACGCATTTGAAAAACAACAGTTGCGAGATGAAAGGAAAAAGAAACGATGTGAAAACAATAATTGTCAATTGATTTATGTATCTGAAAACTATAGTTTTGACGAGATTGTCGATCAAATAGAATCTCTCACAATGATTCAGTCTTGAATCGGGGTTCGTGCGGGATGTCCCTCATACAGGTGATGTGGCAATTCTTGTAAAAGATCCGCCGCCGTCTCATAAGATTCGTCGTGACCGCATTCATTACACTGAATGTGCAACTTTCCTTCTCCATCGTGATTAACTAAAACGCTCATATTAGTTCACTCCTCCAAATATCCAAATTTTCCAGTGCGATAATCATCGATAGCTTCTGCGATCTCGATCTGAGTATTCATCAGGAACGGGCCGTATTGTGCAATCGGTTCATTGAGAGGTTCGCCGCTCATCACAAGTAGAATGCTATCATTGGCAGATTCGACCTTTATAGACTCGCCATCGAGCTCGAACAGGGCGAGATGATTTGTGGCTAATTTCTCAGCGTTATTTATCGTCGCCGAGCCTTCGATCGCAAGGATCGCCGTGGTGTAACCGGTCGGGAACGACAGTTCGACAGTCTCGCCAGCTTTTGGCTTTAGGTTGTAAAGATGCACCGGCGAAAATGTCGTCGCCGGACCTTTCACACCTGCGAATTCGCCGGCTATGATCTCAACTTCGCCGCCGTTTGCCAGAGGCACTCTACCCATTTCGGCATTCGTGATCGCCTGATATTTCGGCTCCGTCATCTTGTCCTTGGCGGGTAGGTTGACCCACAACTGCACCATCTGAAAAGGGCCGCCTCGGCGATTGTCTTCCTCTTCGTGATACTCCTTGTGCAGCAAGCCGCTGCCGGCCGTCATCCACTGAACATCGCCCTCGCCGATAACACCCCCGCCGCCGCGACTGTCATGATGCTCGACCTTACCCGTGTAAGCGATCGTCACGGTTTCAAACCCACGGTGCGGATGCGGTCCGACACCATACGGCTGTTCGCGCGGCGGAAAATCAATCTTTGCGTTGTAATCTAGTAAAAA
>JANMDA010000237.1:0-3312 GCA_031376085.1 Chloracidobacterium sp. | reverse complement strand
GAAGAAAAGCGGGCTCTTCACGATCTTGTGTCAGGCACAATTCTTGTCAGGGAATTTTGATCTAGATGCACAAGCCCGCACGTTAGTAAGGGCGGTACACGCAACGTCGAATGTATCGCCCTTACTAACGTGCGGGTTTGTGCAATAGTATGACGTCCGAGCCAACCCTAAAATCCGCAAAAGAAATCGAAAGGGAAGCAGCTTTTGAGCGAGCAATATCTGCGGCTCGCCGAAAGGCAGTCGCGTCCCTCGCAAAACATCGAAAACTGATCGGTAATCTCAACGGCGATCTCGCAAAACACGGTGATCCGGAAACATGGAAACGATATGGCGATCTGCTGCTTGCAAATGTAGGTAACGCGACGCGAAAGGGAGATCGTGTTCTGGTTACGGACTATTTTGATGAGACTGTGCCGATCGTTGAGATCGAAGGCGACGAAAACAAACCTCTTAGCGAGTTGGCCGAAGGTTATTTTCGCCGCTATGCAAAAGCGCGAAACGGCCGGCGCGTTATTTGCGACCGCATCGCAAAAACCGAAGCCGCGATAGAAATTGCTGAAAACACATTGCGGCAGTTGGACGACGCCATTGAGTCGGGCGACCTGGAATTATTGTCATCTCTCATCGCGACGCCGAAAAAGGTCGTAGCCGTTGGGCGAAAGAAAAAACAGGAGGCAGCATTCAAAGGTGCGCGGCGGTTTATGTCTTCGGACGGTTTCGAGATACTTGTCGGCAAAAAGGCGGCTGACAACGATTATCTGACGTTTAGGATCGCTCGGTCGCTTGATCTGTGGATGCATGCTGCGGATTATCCCGGCTCGCACGTTGTTATCAAAAATCCCAACCGCAAGGAAATACCAAACAGCACGCTGCTCGAAGCTGCGCAACTCGCCGCCTTTTACAGCAGCGGCAGTAAGCAGATAAAAGCCGCTGTAAATTACACGTTGAAAAAGTTTGTTAATAAGCCGAGGCGATCGGCGTCGGGATTGGTGAGTTTGTCCAGTTTTAAGACGATATTGGTCGAGCCTAAGGTAAGCGGAGTTACTCGTTAATAGTTTTATCCAGCGTTTCCTGCATTTGGTCATAGACGCGTTGTCCGCCGCCGACAAAAAGCCCGCGCAGGCGGCCTTCGCGGTCAACGAGTATGGTTTGAGGAACCGATTGCTGTTTTGAAAGCAGATAAAACTGATTGATCATCGGGCTTGCAATTCGGGCGAGAGGATAATCGATCTTCATTTGGTCCGCAAATCTCTTGATATTTTCAACCGGTTCTGCATTGCCATTGCTGTCGCCGATATTCAGCCCGAAAACCTCAAAGCCTTTATCGGCATATTGTCTTCGCATTGCGGCAAGATGCGGCATCTCATCGCGGCAAGGCCCACACCAAATTCCCCATAAATTAAGTATGATAACTTTGCCTTTGTGATCGGAGAGTTTTGTTTTTGTGCCATCGAGCAGATGGATTTCGCCCTCGGCGATGCCAGAAACTACGGGGGGATAGTTCGGACTCTTGCCAGTAGAAGTTTGCGAATTAGCATTTGCCGATTTCTGGGCCAAATTGCTGTTGTCCGCCTGGGTACCATTACAGCCCGTTAGGGAAGAAAAAAGAATACTAAAAACTATAAATAAGACTAGGCCTGTTATGGATTCTTTCATTAATTCCTCATTCTGCCCTGAGATCAGGGCTTATCGTCATATGATGAATATTAATGATACAAAATACAAAAAAAAATATCACTTTTAGACAATATTCTAATTTGCCCCGCCCTACGGCATTGGGCAAAATGGCGAATGGGGCAAGATAGCGAGCAAAATGTAAGTGTTACGATTTTACCTTGAAGGTTTCACGCTAAAGATGTAAATCTCACAATTTGTTCCGTTCTGGAACATTGGAATAAGGTGAAACAAACCCGCAAATCGTGTCTGTTTATCCGAATCAAGACGATGCGAGCACAAGATAAACTTGGACAATCCCGTATCCGATGCGTATAATCGTGACTTCACCCATAGTCTGATCGATCCAGATATACAGGAGATTGTAGTATTAATGCCGTTAAATCTTTCTTGCCGTAATATTTTAGATAGAACAAACACATTTCATTCAGCGGGTTTGCGATTGCTTGCAGCAATGTTGTTTCTCATGCTGCTGAGCCTGCCTTTGCATATCGCGGCGGCGGGGCTGCCGAGCGGGTTTACCGAAACCTCCGTCGGCGGCTTTACTGCTCCAACGGCTTTTGCCATTCATCCTGACGGACGCATCTTTGTATGTCAGCAAGCTGGAGCACTGCGGGTCATAAAGAACGGAGCACTTCTCGCGACTCCTTTTGTGACTGTAACCACAACGGACTTCTTCGAACGCGGCCTGTTGGGAATTGCCTTCGATCCGAATTACGCGACGAATCATTATATTTACGTTTACTACACGGCGACTACGCCAACCACTCATAATCGCGTTAGCCGCTTTACGGCAGGTGTTGGCCCAAACGAAGATGTCGCCGTGGCCGGAAGCGAGCTAGCTATACTCGACCTTGAAACTCTCGGAGCGGGTAACCACAATGGCGGGCCGATACACTTTGGCCCCGATGGCAAACTGTATATCGGGGTGGGCGAAAATGCTGTCACATCGAACTCACAGTCGCTCTCAAACAGATTGGGTAAAATGCTGCGTATCAATTCAGATGGAACAATTCCGTTAGACAATCCGACCAGTTTCCCAAATATTGCCGGCTCGCCGAGCGGAGCCAATCAGTCAATTTGGGCCGTCGGAATGCGCAATCCTTATTCATTCGCCTTTCAGACGGGAACGGGGCGAATGTTTATTAACGACGTTGGACAGGTTACATGGGAAGAGATCGACAACGGCATTGCCGGAACAAATTACGGCTGGCCGACCTGCGAAGGCTTCTATAACAACGGAAGTACCACTACCCTATGTACGACGCCGGGCATGACGCTGCCCGTTTATAGTTACTCATCTGCATCAGGGAGCGATTGCAGCATCATTGGCGGAGATTTTTATAATCCGACAGCGGCGACGTTTCCGGCAATCTATCAAGGCAAATATTTCTTTGCCGATTATTGTGCCGGGTGGATAAAGTATATCGATCCGGCCGTCCCTCCGGCGATCGGAGCAGCAACGGGTTTTGCGACGGGCATTAGTTCGCCGGTCGATCTTCATGTGGGAAACGACGGCAGCCTGTATTATCTGTCACGCGGCAGCAGTGCCCTTTTTCGCGTACAATATCCAGCCGGAGTATCTCCGACACCGACCAATACACCAACTAACACACCGACGCCGACAAACACGCCGAC
>JANMDA010000231.1:0-6594 GCA_031376085.1 Chloracidobacterium sp. | reverse complement strand
GGTATTCGATGAGACCTTTCCGCAGCCGGTCGATGTGTTCTCGCGTTGGGCATATTACGCTTCGAAATATTATCAGGAACGCACGGCGTTAGAGAATTTTAATGGCAAAGGCCAGCGTCTGGTAATAATGAATCCGTCGCTTTTGCTAGGCCCTGACGACGAGCGTCTAAGCTCGACCAAACCGGTTCTCGATTTTCTTGCAAAAAAAATTCCTTATAGTCCGAGCGGCGGTCTTAACTTTGTTGATGCACGCGATGCGGCGGCGGCGTTTATCTCAGCTTTGGAAAAAGGGAAGCATCAGGAGAAATATCTGCTCGGAGCTGCGAATATGACCTTTCCTGAGTTTTTTGGACGGCTCGAAAGGCTCAGCGGCGTTTCCGCACCAATGCTCAAAGTCCCGAAAAAGCTTGCTATGGCCGGTTCGAGCTTTATCAGTTCGGTTTACAAGAATTGGGGAAAAACGTCGCCCGTAGCTCCAACTGAGGTTGAGCAGGCAGAATATTTCTGGTATTTCGATTCTTCAAAAGCCGTCAATGAACTCGGTTTCGCACCCCGCGACCCTCAGGAAACGCTTCAGGACACGATCACCTATCTTCGCGAGAATCTGCTTGGTGAGGGTGTATTCAAATAATTTGCCACGAATGCACGAATAAGAATGCTGTTTTTATTCGTACATTCGTGGCTAAAAAAGCATTGGTTAACAAGCTTTTAATAACAACAAAACGATAATAAACATCAAGGCTCCGCCGCCTAATAGCCATGTAACAAGCCCCGCTCCAACTATTTTTCCTGCTCCCATTTTTTTTCTCCTTATCTAACTTTAATACTCTTGCATAAATTTAGAACGCAGAGTTTTTTTCGTCGGTCGGATGGCATACATTTAGCATAAGGACTGTGGGGCATTTTATGGCGATCTTAAAACTAAATAACCGCACATTAAAAAATGCTTGTCGTGATCTAGCGGCCGCCGACCCTTGTCTTGAACTTGTCCATGAAACATACGGCACTCCGCCGCTTTGGGACCGCCCGGCCGGATTTGTGACTCTGCTGCATATCATTTTGGAACAGCAAGTCTCGCTGGCGTCGGCAAAGGCTTGTTTCGATAAACTCGCTGCTCGAATTGGCGACGTTTCACCTGAAAACTTGCTGAGGCTGAATGATATTGAGATGAAAACCGTCGGGTTCAGCCGCCAGAAAACCACTTACGCTCGTCATTTGTCTGAATCGGTCTTAAACAAGAGCATCGACTTCGACTGCCTCCATAAATTCCCCGATGCTGAAGTCAAAGCCGAACTCGTCAAACTCAAAGGCGTGGGCGAATGGACGAGTGATATTTATTTGTTAATGGCAATGCTCCGGCCCGACATTATGCCGAAAGGTGACATTGCTCTTCACGAGGCATATCGAAAATTGACGAATGCCGATAAAAGGCCGGGATCGGATGAGTTTATCGCAATGGCTGAGAAATGGAAGCCGTTTCGTTCTGTCGCAGCGAGGCTGTTGTGGCATTATTACTTGAGCGAGAAGAGGAAAAGATGACGAAGATACTCGATGTCGGCTGCGGAGCGAATAAAACTGAGGGAGCCATAGGCCTCGACAATAATCCGCGTACGGCGGCTGATGTTATTCACGATCTTGGCGACATTCCTTATCCTTTTGCCGATAACGAGTTCGATCTGGTCGTTTCGAATCACGTCGTCGAGCATGTGCCCGATGTGATGGCTTTCATCGGCGAATTGCATCGCGTTACTAGAAACGGCGGACGGATCAAACTCATTACGCCGCACTACACAAACCCAGATTGGCCGAACGATCCGACACATCGCAATCACATCAATTCCTACACCTTTAACACGTTCATGGCTGGCCGTGAGGTCTTCGATTTTTATACTGATATTCAGTTAAAACCAATAAATTGCTATGTCTCGCTGCTCGGACTGTGGAAAGCGTTGGGGATGGAGTTTCTTGTTAATTTAGACGGGAAAAGCTACAAACTGCGTTTTCTTCGTAAATTCTGGGAGCAGTATTTGAGCAACATTATTAGGGGAAAGGAGCTGTGGTTCGAATTCGAGGTTGTTAAAGCAGGGAATTAGCCACCGATAGCACAGATCGAACAGATATGAATTTTAAAAACATCCTGATCCGCGATTATCTGTATAATCAGTGGCAAAAGTCTTTTTATAGCCAACTATTTTCGAACTTTAAAGCATCTGTTATCGTTAGAAATGTCAGTTTGAATGTTCTGTTGAGGTAATTGCATGAAAACCAAATTCTTTGCTCTCGCCGCTATCGCGGTTTTGTTGTTTAATGTCGCCGGCTTTGCGGCGGCCGATACTCGCCGGGCCGCGGCTAAAAAGCGTCAGGCGACGAGGCTCGTTTCGCTGCTTCCAGTTTCGGATGCGGTTGCCGTATTCGATTCAAAGCGATTTCTTGATGACGCTATGCCAAAGCTGCTTTCGGCCAATCAGCCGATGCTCAGCCAGCTTATGGGCAAGATCAGCGAAATGGAAGCCCGTACCGGCATCGACTTTCGCAAATTCGAGCAGGTGGCGGTAGGCGTCACGATGAAAATGAAAGTCACGGGCAAAGATTTTGATTTCGCACCAGTAGCACTTGCCAGCGGAGATATTAACGCCGGAGCTCTGATCGCAATTGCAAAACTTGCTTCAAAGGGAAAGTATCGTGAAGAAAAGATCGGCGGCAAAACCGTATTTGTGTTTACGGTAAAAGACGCAGTATCAAATACCACGACGAAAACGACAAACTCGACGATCAATAACGTCATCGATAAGGGTATTAAAGAACTAACAACCGAGGTTGCCGTGACCGCTCTTGACCGTAATACGCTTGCGATCGGCTCACTTGAACGCGTTCGTGAAACCATCGAAGGCATTTCGCGAGTCAGTGCCGATGTCACCGGACTTCTTTCAGTAAAAGAAACGGCGGTTACGAGTTTTGCATTAAAAGTGCCGGCCGGAATGTCGAAGATGTTCTCGCTCGACAACGACGAACTCGCCGCTAATATCGATTCGATCCAGTATTTGTCGGGTTCGCTCGACGTTGCGGCTGTCGGAACGTCGCTGCAATTAATGGCAAGGACGGCAAAGCCGGAACAGGCGTTGGTGTTAAAAGACACGCTCGACGCGCTTCAGATCGTAGGCAAGGCAATTTTTGGAAGCTCAAAACAGGCTGATAAGATGATCTATGGCCGGATGATAAAGAACGCAAAATTCGATGCCCGCGGCACGGATGTCACGCTCGATTTGCTCGTGCCGCAGGCCGACATTGATATGTTGGTCGCCAAGATTAAATAGGATTTTTTACCGCAGATAAACACAGATAGACACAGATAAGAATACAAATAAATTTATCTGTGTATATCTGTGGTTTCATCTTCTTCGTCGGCGGAAGTCATTCGACCGCTGTCGTGAGAATTGATCGATATCCCGATTATATTGGCTGTCCTCGCCAAGCAGCGGAAATAACTGCAAGTCGCGTGAAAGATAAGCTGCCCGCAACTCGACCGGTCTCGGCCCTGTTTTGATCACACGGACCTTTCCGCCGCGAACTTCACCGATCCACGCCGCAAACTCGTCCGCACGGCCGACCGTCGCCGAAAGCAGCAAAAGCCTGATCCGTGGCGGCGACAAGATGATTGCCTCTTCCCAGACATGGCCTCGTTCCTCATCCGACAGGTAATGGGCCTCGTCAAAGATGACAAAATCCGTGCCGACCTCGTCGCCATCGCGTAGAGCATCAAAAAGCTGGTTTCGATAGATCTCGGTCGTGCCGACTATCAGCGGAGCGTCGGTGTTTTCCTTACGGTCACCGGTCAAGATGCCGACATTTTCTGCACCAAACTCCGCTGAAAACTCGGCGTATTTCGAGTTCGTCAAGGCTTTGAGCGGAGTCGTGTACCAAGCCCTTTTACCGTCTGCCAGTAAACGCCGAATTTCCTCGCGGGCGATCCAAGTCTTACCGCTGCCGGTCGGAGCGGTGACGAGGACATCCTGAGTTTCGATCGCGTTAAGTGCTTCTATCTGGAAAGCATCGGGTTTGAAAGGCTGCTGTTCGGGCACGCCGATACCTGATAACAGGCGTTCGACGGATTTTAGTTGACGCGGCGTTTGCGGTGTAATAATTCGTGGTGTGGAACTTTCCGGTGCAAGCGGGCGTTTATATCTTCGTTCTCCTTTTGGCCGCGATTTTGACTGCGAATGTGGATTTCGGCGGCGATTGGAGTTTCGGTTGCGGGGCATAAGGGTGATGTTAAAGTTTCGCGCGGTGAAAGTCTAATCTTTCCAAACGCTCCGTCAAAATGTTATTATGTTCGTTTGCCTCACAACGTTTTGTGAGGTGAAAGCGTCTAATTTTACGATTTAATATCTGACGCATTTTCTATGAGTAATATGTTCGAACAGCCATTATATGAATTTGAGCCAACTCCGGCTCCTCAGCATGAGGGCGACCTATTTCATGATTACGAGCTCAAAGGCTGGATCTCGTCGCCGGGATTGTTTAAGGTTATCGGTGTTTCGTCTGTTGCAGTTATCGTCTCGATCCTCGTTGTCGCCCAAACCTCGCTACTGACGATGAAAGGATGCGACAGCCCGCTGGTCGGCAGTGTCTGTCAGGTTTTAGATACAGTTTATGTCGGCAGTTTGCTTTTCGGGACCGATCGCGAATACGTCGATGCGGCGTATGACAAGATTGATCTTGAAGATTCCGAAATTACTTATATCGATGTCAGCAAAGAAACGCCGCCCCTCACATATCCGGCTGGCTATTTTCAGGTTGCAAACCCTGAAGAAATGGCAATGATCGAGCCGGATTTTGGAACCGGTACAAATGATCTGTTTACTCACGGGATTCCCGGAATTCCGAATGGTATGTCGATCACGGAGCCTTCGACCGGTGAAAGCCTTTTCGATACGCAGCCTAACATTCCCAGGTCTAATCCCAATGTCAACGACGAAACTATGCCGTCAATGGGAAATTCCAACGGCGGCGGCAGCAGAAATTGGCCTAAACGCTGGAAACCAGGAAAAGGCAAACGTCCGCCGCTTGAATCCGTTAATCCGGTAGAAACGCCTGACGGCTTTCCGGAGCCTGATCCAAACGCGGTCGCAGAGAAACAATCGCCCGCACCTTCGCCAACTCCGACACCGCCGGCAGTTGAACCAACCGGCCCGGTCACCGATGTCGAGCTGAATAAACGCCCGTTCGTCGATCTTGCCAACTTGCTCAATGGCTTTTTGGATAAGAAAATGGTGAATCTTGAGACACCATTCCTGATCAACGCCACCGGCAAGCTCGACAAGAACGGCAAGCTTGAGCGCAAATCGTTTACTTACACAAAACGGATCAGCTCGGACCAACGAATGCTTGAGGTCATTAATTCTGCGATCGAGGCATTGAACGAAAGCGGCTATTTACAGTATCTCAGCATGTTGAAGGGCAAAGATCTGACGTTCGAGGTCTTTCAGGATGATCAAAAGGTTGTCGCGGTCGTTCAATCTGAATTTGAGACCGACATGCGTGCGAATACAATGAGTTCCTTGCTGAGCGAGTATATTAACGGCAAAATAAGGGCGAAACAAGCACCTGATGCGTCTGAGAACGACAAGGACGATCTTGTCCTTCTGCAAAATGCAAAAGTCGAGCACCCGGGCAAAACATTGAAAATTTCGTTCCTTATTCCTAAGGCGGATCTGCAAAGAATGATCCAGAAAAAGCTTGCCGAGCAAAGAACCCAACCCCAGCCTGTGAATACGCCGGGAATAACAAAGCCGCCAACTGAACAGGCTCCAAAATAAAATTTTGAACAACCGTAAAAGCCAAAACTCGATCCTCGTCCTCGCCACACTCGGCGTGTATCTCGGACTTGTGCTCGCAGGTGCAACGCCGCAGGTCTTGGCACAGGCAGCGACGGCGAAGCAGTTTAGTCTTAAGGACGAAGTAGAACAAAAGGATGAGTTGGATAAAAATCCGAAGGATTGCTTCGAGGGAATTTCCGGTAACGCGAAACAACTACTCAACCTGAATGTTCTAAGTGAGGGAATTTTAGAGTATGTTTCAGATCTCCAAAAGATTGTTAGTATTGGCAAATTGTCCAAGGATGAGACGAATTCACTTGAGTTCATAATCAAAAGTTTCGGCAATACTAGAGAAACGTCCTATGAACGGTCATATCAGAATAGATGGTTCACACTTGCTACGGCAGAACGTGTAGACGGGATAGTTGGTCTTCTCTGTCCGTGGAATGATTGTGATTATTACACGTTCGATCTAGAATCCAATGCGGACGCATCTATTACTAAAGTTGCGTTTAGTCTGGATTCAAAGAATCTCACTATAAAAATCACCACGCCACAGAAAGACAAGACTGACGCCGGTAAAGTTGCAGCCATATATGAAGAGGCTTTCGAGATCGGCAACTGTAGTGAGGTTTACGCTACACCAGAGCAACAGATTGTTTATAAAAATACCAATGTAAGTTTTTCGGATAATCAGATATTCATAGTCACTCGCCTTCCTCGTGCCGGACTTGACTCGCTGTTTGCAACTGACGCAAAGTAGCGGCGAGCGGATCGA
>JANMDA010000207.1:0-1752 GCA_031376085.1 Chloracidobacterium sp. | reverse complement strand
TGCCGCCACCAATGCCGCCGAATAATCCGAACCACCGCGTCCTAGAGTCGTCGTTTCTCCGCCGCGATTTGCCGCGATGAAGCCGCCCATTATCGGCACTTCGCCTGCGTTGATAAGCGGTTCGAGTTCGAGTTTAATAAGGTCGTTTGTCTCATCAATGAGCGGCGTTGCGGCTCCGTATTCGTCGTCTGTTACGATCAACCGACGTGAATCAACTTGTCTCGCATTGACTCCTTTTGTTTTTAACACCTCAGCCAGAATCCGCGAAGAAAGTTGCTCGCCATAAGAAACTATCGCATCCCTCAGCATCGCCAACGGCAGCGAACGCCGCGAAACACGCATCAGCAAATCGGATAGCTCACCACGCGCAAGCTCCAGTTCGCCGTTGAATGCGTTCGGCCTGTCAGCGGGTATGAAATGCTGTGAAACCTCAACATGTCGTTCAAAATGCGGTTCAAGGGAGCTAAAAGCTTCGGCAAAATCGCCTTTTTTCGCGATCTCGACTGCTTCGAGCAATGCGTCCGTAACCTTCGTCATCGCCGAAACGATCACCACCGGCTGTTTGTCAGATTGTGTTGAAATAACCTGAAAAACGCGCTCAAAAGCCGCAACATCGCCAACCGACGTGCCGCCGAACTTCATCACTGTAGGGTGAAGGTTTTCGCTCACAATTACCTTGTAAATTTAAGGTAAATAACGACGGTTAGCAAAGGAAGAAGAAAATTAACCACAGATAAAAACAGATGGACACAGATTTTCATAACCACTTTTTTTTGAAATGTTTTTCTTATCCGTGTTTATCTGTGTCCATCTGTGGTAGAAATTCCTATCCGCACAGCACGGCGCCGCCGTTGATATTGAGTATTTCGCCCGTGATATGCTGCGACCAATCGGAGAGCAGAAAACATATCGACAAAGCAACGTCGTCCGTCGTCGCTATCCTTTTCAAAGGAATGGAATCTATAACAGTCTGTCGATAATTGTCCGTATCGAACGCAGGACGCGACATAGCCGTCTCGATCCAACCGGGAGCGACGGCGTTGACGCGGATCTTTGGGCACAACTCACTTGCCAGCGCTTTTGTAAATGCGATCTGCCCGCCTTTCGAAGCCGAATAATTTGAATAATTTGCCTCGCCGCGTTGGCCCGAGGTTGACGAAACCATCACAATCGCCGCCGACGCTTGTTTTTTCATCGCCGGAACGCAAGCCTTGGTCATCGCCCAGGCCGATTTGAGATTTGTGTTGATGACCTTGTTCCAAAGCTCTTCGCTCATCTCGTCGATAGGAGCGCCGTCCCACACACCGGCATTGCAGACAAGCAAATCGATCCGGCCAAACTTAGCTTGTGTTTGTTTTGCTATTTCCTGTGCTCCGGCAAATTCCGAAACATCGGCCTGCACTATGATAGCTTCGACGCCTTTCGCTTTGCACATCGCAACCGTTTCAAAAGCCTCAGCCTCGTTGCTCAGATAATTGACGACAACATTCGCACCAGCCTCTGCCAAACGCAAAGCCGTCGCCCGACCAACCCCACGCGAAGCGCCCGTAACTATCGCCGTCTTACCGGCAAAAAGATTGTTTGGAAGCCGAATTGACGTTGAACTCTCGGGCATAAAATAAGATTTTCAACGCAAAGACGCCAAGATGCAAAGCCGCAAAATTTTTTTGCTTTGCCTTCTCTTTGATTTCTTCCCTTTGCGTCTTAGCGACTTTGCGACTTTGCGTTAAAATCTTTTCAGCAATGAACGAC
>JANMDA010000173.1:0-3918 GCA_031376085.1 Chloracidobacterium sp. | reverse complement strand
GTTCCCGTGCCACTGATATTGAAATTGCTTGTGGCTTGTGGTGAGGCCGTGTTTTGGATGTAATTTGTGTTTCCGCTGGTCGTCGTCACATATTGATTCGCGGCTGCTCCTCCGAGTTGGTCGGCATTCAAACTCTTAACTGAATACGGCGCGCTTGTTACCGCCTGACGCGGCGTTAAAGCCGTAAATGCTCCGCCGCCGGTCTGCTTTACACGAATTTCGAGAAAGCGGCTTGCACCCGGAAAATTCGAGCCAAAATCGAGTTTTACCGAAAATATTCCGTTCGCAACAGGAACATTGTTTTTCGGTATAGTTGGCCCGATCTGATTGCCCGCAGACACTGCATCAAACAACGCAAACTCGAAATCATAATTGGCGTTGGCCGCGCCAGCTCCGTCTTTCAGGCTGCCCTGGAATGTGAATTCCGTGGTCTGGGAATATGTGGTGAAAGTAAACAAGCCGAGCAGAACGATTGTAATTATATAGCGGGTCATAATTTACTCCTTTATTTGCAGACCTCCAGGTCAGGCTTAAGCGAGCACAGCGCTTGTGTCAGGGCTTCGATTTGCTTTTGCTGTGACTGGGTTTGTTTTTCAAGGACTTCGATCTGCGACTGTTGTTCTTTGACGGCGTTGACGAAAACGACACTAAGACGATCATACTTGACGCCTTCGACCTCGCCCGTTGAGCTGTAAGTAACAAAGCGCGGATCAATTTTTACTATGTCTTCGGCACCGAAGCCGACATCTTTCATGCCGTCTTTCCAGTCGAACGAGATTGGTCTTAGCTTATTCACAAACGCCAGACCCGACGCGAACTGCCCGATATTCGTCTTGTAACGCAGCGACGACGAGCAGGTCGAGATCTGATTAGAAGAATTGCGGCACAGCGAAGTGCTGCCCGCCGCGCCGAGCGAGCCCACGGCGATAATGCCTGCGACATCCAGCTTGTTTAGCGGATTATTGGTATTGATCCCGACATTTCCGGCTTCGGTAATAACAAATCTTCCGGCAACAATTCCGGGTGCATCAACCTGAAACGAACCGTTACCGCCGAATGAGGCAACCGTCCCGCCCAACACATTGGTTTGCACCCGAATTCCAAAATTTTGCGAATCAACGACGTGCAGACGGAAATTCGGAGCAGATGTGCCGATGCCGACCTTGGTGTCGAAAAAGCCTCCAAATAATCCTCCGAAATTGCCGAGAACCAGCGAATTGCTCTGCGAAACCACCGCATTATAGCCGATCGCCGTCGCATTACTCAGACTGTCCGCACCGACATCGGCATTAGTGCCGATCAAAGTAATGCCGCAGCCGGAAGTTTGGCTGTATCCGGTATCAACGCCAATAAATGTATTGCTGTTCCCCGTTAGATTATAGCGGCCTGCTGAGCGGCCGAAGAACGAATTTTTTTCTCCCGACGAATTGGCAAATCCGGCAACCGCGCCAAAAAAAGCATTGTCGTTGGCTGTGTTGTTCACGCCGGAATTTTGTCCGAAAAAAGAATTGTCGTAGCCTGCTTGATTGCTGTATCCCGCAAGGCGGCCGAAGAATGAGTTGCCTGCACCCTGTGTGTTGGTCAGCCCTGCCTGATAACCAAAAAAAGAGTTTGAAAAACCATCGCCATTTGCCGTTCCCGCTTCTTTGCCAAAAAAGGAATTTTGGGTGCCGGAAAAATTATTCGCGCCCGCCAGAGCTCCGAAAAAGGAGTTATCCGATGCGACGTTTGAGCTTCCGGCACTTTTTCCAAAAAACGAATTATTGCTGCTGTCAGCACCGTTGCTAAATCCGGCGCTATCGCCAAAGAAAGCGTTGTTGCTGCCGGTCGTGCTTTGTTGCCCCGCGTTGTAACCGAAAAAAGCGTTGCTGCTGCCTGTAGTGTTCGCAATCCCAGAACTGTCACCGACAAAAACATTGTTGCCGCCGCTGTTATCTCGGCCCGCAAGCCTGCCGACAAATGTATTAAATGCTCCGGGCGCGCTCAGCATTCGCTGGGCGCCAATGTTGTATTGCGTTCCGGCACTGAAAAGATTTGCAGTCCCCGTACCGCTTATGTTGAAATTGGAAGCTGCCTGGGCCGTCGTGCGATTCTGGACGTAGTTCGCGCTGTTCGGCGAAGGATTGCGGTCGTCCGCCATGCGCGGATCGGTGGTGACGACGTATTGATTCGCCGCTACGCCGCCCAACTGTGTCGCATTCGTCGCCGTTGCCGCGTTATCCGTATTCAAACTTTTTACCGAATACGGAGCGCTGTTCACCATTTGTCGCGGACTGAGCGTCGTAAAGGTCGGCTGACCGACGAGCCTGACTCGTATATGCAGATAGCGGTCAACTCCAGGAAACGATGAGCCGAAATCCAGTTTTACAGTAAATATGCCGTTTGTAATCGACATATTGTTTCTCGGTATCGTCGCTCCGATCTGATTGCCCCCAGACACGGCGTCAAACAGAGCAAACTCAAAGTCATAATTGGCATTGGCCGAACTTGCACCGTCTTTCAGGCTGCCCTGATATGTGAATTCAGTCGTCTGGGAAAAGACGGCCAAGGCCGTAATAACGATCAAAACGATTGTACAGAAAAAACGTGTCATTTCATTGCTCCTTTTGTTTGCATATTTCTGAGGCGGGATTGAGAGAACAAAGTGCCTGAGTTAGCGCCTCGATCTGTTTTTCCTGCGATTGATTTTGTTTTTCGAAGACTTCGATCTGTCGTTGTTGTGCCTCGATCTGGCTTTGTTGTTCTTTAACTGAGTTGACCAACACGACGCCAAGGCGGTCATACTTGACGCCTTCGACTTCGCCTTTGTCATTGTAAGTGACAAATCGCGGGTCAATTTTTGCAATGTCTTCGGCGCCAAAGCCGATATCTTTCATGCCGCCGTCTTTCCAATCAAATGAGATCGGACGCAGTTTATTTACAAACCACAAACCGTCATTAAACTGCCCGATGTTTGTTTTGTAACGAAGCGAAGACGAGCATGTCGATATCTGATTCGATGCATTTCTGCAAAGCGTTGTCGCGCCGGCTGAACCGAGGACGTTGATGCCGACGACGCCGGAAGTGTTAAAGGTCATTATGTCGCCAAAACCGGCGCGAAAGAAGCGGGCAGTGTTGCCGCTCGAATACCAAACCCAGTCGTCCAAAAACGACCCACTGCCGCGGTCGCGAAACTTAAATCCGGCACCGTTACCTGTGCTTAATATTTCGTCATTCGCATCGACATGTAGCTTTTGCTGAGGAGTGCTTGTGCCGATGCCGACGTTGCCGCCGTTTGCCTGAATGGTTAAGTTCGAGTAAACTCCTAATCCGTCTGGTGCCGATTGAATAAAGCTGAACAGCGATGTCACTGTCTGCTCGTGGCCCAAAATCAGGCCCCGCAAGATATTATCAGGGTCCGTAAGCTTGATCTGGCCGTCATTTGCCGCAAGACTGCTGTTTTTGTTGACATCAAGTAAACCTCCTATTCTTCCTGTGCCCGCAATGTTGAAACTTGCAGTTTGCGGCGTAAGTGAATTCTGAATGTAATTACCACTTCCAACCGGAATGTCTGAGGCCTGAAGCCCGGAGGCCGTCCATCCTGCTCCGCTACTGCGGAGATAAGTATTTGCAGTGGGTAATGCAGGGCCGATGCCGGTTCCGCCCTGCGACGCACCGAGTACACCGGTAATGTTACTCGCAGGAACTGTGAAATTTCCCGTGAAATTTCCTGCGAGATTTAGATTGCCGGGAATTTGCACGGTGTCAAGGTTCCTGCCAAGTAAGACTGTGTTACTCGACGACACAACCGAATTCGCACCGATAGCCGTTGCAAAGGAAAGATTGTTTGTTGCAACGTCGGCGTTCGTACCGATGACGGTATTGTTATTTCCGGTCGTATTCGTGTCGCCCGCTCCAGACCCAAAAAACGCATTTGAA
>JANMDA010000419.1:0-8014 GCA_031376085.1 Chloracidobacterium sp. | reverse complement strand
GATTCGGCGATTGTTGGCAATAAACCCATCCGTCACGACCCGTATCGTATTCTCCGTCGGATTGAAATCCATAGCCACTTGCACAGGTATCGAACCATCCGGGAGGTTGTAATTTATTTTTGTTGCGGCACCCGTCGAAATATTTATCGCATAAACATCGTAGTCCGCGTTTGATTGACGGTAACCGAATCCGATGAGGAGGTTATCTATTGGGCGAATATCGATACTAACCAACGTTTCCCCGGCAGCCAAGCCAGTAACAGCGACCGGAATGCTGGTCGTCCCCGGCGAACCGGAGTTGAATGTCACAAGAGTTCCCGAGGTAGTCAATCCGACAAAATCAACCGAAGGCACCGGCGTCGGTGTCGGTGTTGCACCGGCGATAGAAGTGTTGAAATCTGCGTCGAGTTGGTAGTCCGCCTTGAGAGTTTGGAAGAGGGCGACACTCACAAACGTTAATACAACTATTGAGAGCAATCGGACGTTGAACAATCTCTGCATGGTAATAATTCGCAAGTATCTATTGGTTGGGGCTGTAGTCATTTTATGTATCTTCTGTTTTTGATTTTCCGTACTGTCAGAACCGCCTGCTGAGCGGGCAGTGACGGACATTTTTCCGTAGAAACCTGTTGTCGGCATGAGAGCAACGTTGAACTCGGGATTAGGGAAAGTATGATGCGGACGATGTTGAGGTTAGTTGCCATAAATCTCCTTTCGGGTTAAGCCGAGAGCCTTTCGGTAGCTAAATTTCTTTTCGCAGGGGTTCGCTGCTTCGTGTCCGGTGAGTCTCGAAATGCTCCGATCTGGAGGTATGTTTTAAGGAACTAAGAGCGGGCTTTGACTGTGGAAGCGAGTTTGGTGTTTATCCAGTTATTCAGCGAGACGCCTTCGCGTTCGGATTCGGCGGCGAGGCGGCGGTGGAGGGTTTTGGGCATACGCACATTAAGCTTACCGCTGAATGCTCGTTTGCTAAGCGGGACCGGAACGCTTTCTTTTTCTGCTGCGAGGTCCTCAAGCACATATTCAACAACATGGCGTATTTCGCGAAGGGCCTTTTCCTGAGTGCTGCCGTGCGCGGCGAGTGACGGAAACTCATCGACACGGCCTATAAAGCAAGCGTCATCCTCTGACCATACGACGCTGAAACTGTACTCCTCGGCTTTAAATTGTTCGGACTTTGTAATTGCTTTATCTCTGGACATCGTTAGCTCTCCTTTTTCCCTTTTTGCAGGCCTTTTAACTTAGTTAACGCCTCGATCACCTGCTCGACCTGATACGGCTTGGCTTTTCCTTTATCCTGTTGAAGATTTAATCTTGGGTCGCCCGGCCAAGGGGTCTTAAATATGTGATGGCTTCCTTTTACACGCGGCTCGCCGAAATTTTCGCGGCATATTCTTACAAGATGCGAAAAGCGTGTGTTTCCTTTTTCTTTCTCAAGCTTTTCTATGATCTCAGCTATAGTCATAGGGCTCTCCCAGTTGGGATAGTACTAAATACGGTACTATGACGTCAATGCATTATTACCCGGAAGCGAATAAAATTGTGAAACAAACCGTTTTTAAAAGAATGCGGCCCATGCAACAGAAATCTATACTTGACACGCGGTGTATAATGATTAAATCGATGGTTCTTTGACAACAAGCGGCTAACTTGACGCTATTCAGAACAGAAAGGCTTGCAGTTTCCTGTCTTTGTCGTGAAATAGTTTTACAGGTCTTGTCCCAGGTGTCCCAAGCGTTGGGACAGCTTAGATTAGACGTTGAAACACAGCTAAGGTCATTATTTACAATGATTTGTGCCTTTTTGACATTCCTGCTGGAGGCTGGAAAAGTTTTTTTTCAAAAACGGCGGGACAGACGTAAAATACAGCGGTAACCACAATAACTGCAATAATTAGCCTGTTCCACCCGCAAGTGGGACAGTGCGGGACAGTTGGAACACGATTTTGAAAAAAAAACGGTGGGACAGTGGGACAGTTATTATTAGATAGTTACGGACTCGCGGTATTCGCCCCAAACTTTACGCAGGGCGTTGCTGATCTCGCCCACAGTTACATGTGCTTCGACGGCTGTGAGAATACGCGGAAGGAGATTTTCGGTGCCGGAAGCGGCTTCTTCGATCGCTTTTAAGGCTTTTTCTGCATCGGCAGCATTACGTTTTGAGCGGACAGCTTGGGTGCGGGCGATCTGTTCGCGTTCGATCTTTTCGTCTATCCGCTGTATCGGCATCGGAACTTCCTCGTCTGCTTGAAAACTGTTCATGCCGACGACGATGGCATCACCGGTTTCGACGGCGCGTTGGTAATTATAAGCAGCTTCTTGTATCTCGTTTTGAACGTAGCCGGTCTCGATGGCACGAAGCATGCCGCCCATCGCGTCGATCTTTTCGATGTACTCGTCGGCCTTTCGTTCGAGCTGCGTGGTCAATTCTTCAATCGCATAGCTGCCCGCGAGCGGATCGACGATATCAGCAACTCCCGATTCGTGTGCGATAACCTGCTGTGTGCGCAGGGCGATACGCGCAGCGTTTTCGGTCGGCAGCCCAAGCGCCTCATCCATCGAATTTGTATGCAAACTTTGAGTTCCGCCAAGAACAGCGGCAAGAGCCTGTATCGTCGTGCGGACGACATTTACGTCGGGCTGTTGAGCGGTGAGTGTCGAACCTGCCGTCTGTGTGTGAAAACGCAGCGTCAATGACCTCGGATCTTTCGCTCCGAAGCGATCTTTCATTATCCTTGCCCAAAGACGACGTGCCGCACGGAATTTTGCGATCTCTTCGAGCAGATTGTTGTGTGAATTAAAAAAGAACGAAAGCCTCGGTGCAAATTTGTCCACGTCGAGGCCGACATCTATAGCCGCCTGCACATAACAGATGCCATCTGCAAGCGTGAATGCAATTTCCTGAGCGGCAGTCGAGCCTGCTTCGCGAATGTGATAACCGGAGATCGATATCGTGTTCCAATTCGGCACCTCGGCGGCACAATACGCAAAAGTGTCTGTGATCAGTCGCAACGAAGGCTTGGGAGGATAAATGTAAGTGCCGCGGGCGATGTATTCCTTGAGAATGTCGTTCTGGATCGTGCCGTTTACCTTGTCGAATCCAACACCTTGCTTGCGTGCAACTGCCAGATACAGACACAAAAGAGTTGACGCCGTCGCATTTATCGTCATCGATGTCGAAACAGTATCGAGCGGAATGCCGTCAAACAGCGTCATCATGTCATCGAGACTGTCAATAGCGACACCGACCTTGCCGACCTCGCCAGCCGCAAGCGGATCGTCCGAATCAAGCCCGATCTGAGTCGGCAGATCAAATGCCACGCTCAGGCCTGTTGTTCCTTGCGACAGCAAATATTTGTAGCGTGCGTTGGATTCCTCGGCGGTCGCAAAACCGGCATACTGCCGCATAGTCCAGAGCTTACCGCGATAAACATTTCGCCTGATGCCGCGAGTGTAAGGAAAATTACCTGGATCGCCGAGGTCTTCAGCGTAATTTACGGGTTTAGTATTGTCAGGATTGAAGTCATTCGGAAGTTCAATGCCCGACGATATCAGAAATTTCTCGCGCCGCTCTGCCATAGCGAAGATAGATTACCACAGGCGGGCTTTCTTCGACATTTGGACTAGGATGCGATTGCTTTGTTAAGAGTGATCACAACAGAAAGGCCGTTAGGAGAGATGTTTCGGGCCTCGACCTTGCCTTCGCAGGCTTCGATACAGGTTTTTACGATAGCGAGGCCGAGACCGGTGCCGCCGGTTTCACGCGAACGGTCATCCTGAACGCGGAAGAGCGGATCAAATATCTTTTCCAGCATTTCATCGGGAACTCCAGGCCCGTCATCATTGACCATCAAAATAACATGGCTGCCATTTTCCTCAGCGGAAATACTGACCTTGCCGTCCGCCGCATAATCGAGGCCGTTGCGAACTACATTGCCAATAGCCCGGGAGAGAAGTTCGGATTGGCCTTGAGCGGCAAGTCCGTTATCGATAATGATCTTTATAGCGGACTTTCCGGGTGTCGTTTCGCGTTCCACGATTTTATCGATCAGCGGACGTAATTTTATGGGTTCAAGTTTGACGGCTGCTCCTTGAATGCCTGATTTCGAATAGCTGAGCAATTCACCCACCAGTTTGGACATCAATTCGACCTCTTCCTTGACATCTGCAACGTGAGGCTGGTTTTCTGCACGCACGCGATCTTCAAGGATCGACAATGCAAACTGCATACGGGCTAATGGCGAATTCAGCTCATGTGAAATATCGCCAAGAAATCTTTTTTGCCCGGTGACAAATCCCGACAGTCGTTTCGCGAGGTCGTTTATTGACGCGCCTAAACCGCCGAGTTCATCCGTTCGGCGGGTTTCTATTCTCACGGAAAAATCTTCGCTGGCGATCTTTTCGGCCGCGCCGGTCATCTGGCTTATCGAATGCGTTATCCTTCTCACAAAAGGCATCCAAAAAATGATCGAAATTCCGACAATCGACCCTGCCATAATGATCCATGGCCATGGATCGAAGAACAATCCGTTGCCGTAAAGGGAATCGGAGCACACGATCAGGCGGGTCCTAATTGGTTCATCTACACCGGCATCGAATGTAAGTATTCTAAGAACGTGCCAGTATTTTGTGGGGTCAGATGTCGTAAAAGCCATAGGAACTGGTGGGCCGACGGGTGCCAGACCGCCAGGACCCCGCCGCTTTTGGCTGTTAGAGTTACTTAAATTATCTGGACGCGGGCCGAAACCCTCGAAACGGGTAATGTCCTCATAAATCATTTCGGGCAAAGTTACAGGCGGGCCAGCCAATTGATTGCCGTTAAAATCGAAAAGGAAAAAATCAACTTTATATGTCTCCGAAAATCTATGCAGTATTTTATCCCGCTCGCTACGCGACTTTTCGTCAACCGCCCCTTCGATAAGCCGTGACACTGACTCGAGGCTGTTGGTGGTTTCGCCAAAAATTAGAGCGCTTTGTTTGAATTGAACATCCAATCCAAAGATCAACAGAAAAATAAACCCGAGCAACAGAAGGTTCAGAAAGAACCAGGTCATAATGCGGGAGAATAAAGAAAATCTGACGCCTAACATTCAACCCTCTTCAGCACCGTCTGCAAGAAACATATAACCGATCGAGCGGAGCGTTCGGATATATCGCGGATTTTTAATATCGTCGCCCAGTTTTCGCCTTAGCGACGAAATATGAACATCTATCGACCTGTCGAAAACGTCGTATTCGCGCCCCGCAGTTTCGTCTAGGATCTGATCTCTGTTCAACACACGTCCCGCCGAACGCACGAGGCAATGGAGCAGGTCGAATTCAAGTGCGGTAAGGTCCAACATCTTTCCGCTACAATTCGCAGTTCTCGTTGAGATGTTTAGGGAAATATCTCCGACGCTTATCTCATCACCGCTGTCGGACTTGCGGACAGCGATCTTTGCTCTCCGCGTTACCGCACGCAGCCGGGCAAGCAGCTCGCGTGTCGAAAATGTTTTTGGCAGGTAATCATCCGCACCGATCTCAAGGCCGACGATTCGGTCGGCTTCGTCGCCGAGAGCCGTGAGCATCAATACCGGCACCTCAGAACCACTGCGTATCTGCCGCAGAACGTCGAAGCCGTCCATTCCCGGCAGCATTACGTCGAGAATAACAGCGTCATATTTTTGCTCTGCAACGGCTGTCACACCTTCCGGTCCTGTATGAACCGCGCTGACCTCAAATCCGAACGGCGCAAGGTACTCGCCAACCAGACGGCAAAGTTTTACATCATCATCGATGATCAATATTTGCAAATTTGTATCTGTCTCTCCCACGCGTTCGCATAGTGTAACGCAAAATTTACACACAGATGCGAACTTTACAAACTCTTAACAATTCTACTCGTTTTAAACATAAATCCTTTACAAAATCTAGTTAGTATTGTTAATGAACAAAGGGCACTCTTGGCCAAACAACCTTGTCCCCCGGTTTTCGGACATCGAATCAGGCCTACGCAGTAGAGTTCTTTTGTCAACGACGAATGAGACGGAGTCGGACCCTCTCATTCGTTGTTTTTCTTCTGCTTCAAATTTACATCACAATTCGACTCAGTTACCCGTCCTTAATCTAAAGTCCTTTTATTTAAATCCTTTCAGTCGGAAGAGCGGTCACCTAAGGCCGCGCCTTGCGCATCTTTGACAGCTACTCTAGCATTTCACTAGCCGTGAACTATTTCAATTATTATACGGAGATCGAGGAGACGTTTGTCCGCCGACGCGGAAAGCATCTGTTTTTGAGCCCATTGGATTGGGCTATGATCGAAGCGTGGCAGGAGCGTGGCATTCCGCTGCACATAGTAATCAGGTCTATCGAATCGGTCTTTGATGTATTTGACAAGCAGCCGCCTGGAACACGCACGATCAAAAGCCTGCTTTACTGCCGCGAAGAGATCGAGGTGCAATATAACGAATGGTTGACCTCGCAAACAGGAAAATCTGGCGACGGTAGCAACGACGCGGCATCGGTGTTTTCGACTGAAGCTGTAGCAGATCACATCGAGAAATCTATCGTCACTTTGAAAGCTATCTCGATGGACGGACTACACGAGGATATTGCCCGTGCGATCACTCGTCTCGAAGAGCTTGCGGCCAATATGAGCAGCGACTTTGAAACGGTAGACAAAACACTCAGCGACATTGAAAAACTAATTGACCGTGCGATGCTTATAAACTGGGAACCTGCACATCTAAAGGCTCTGGAGAAAGAAGTTGCCGGACAGCTTCGCGCGTATAAAGCCGAAATGGAGCCGGATGTTTACAAGAACACTTTTGAATTGATGCTCTTAAAACGCCTTCGCGAAGAGGCCTCAATTCCGCGTCTGGGTTTATTTTATTTATGAGAAAATTTTTGTTTATTGTTAGTGTGCTATTGTTCTTTAATTGTCAGGTGCTGGATCTAGGAAATTTCACTCTCAAATGAACCACAACTCTGTGCATTAGTTACTATTTGTGATACAAAGAGACGTTTTGGAAAGTAAAAAGGAGATTTAGATGAATAAACTAATGATAAAAAAACTTGGCATCCTTTCCGTTGCCAAAATGCAAGCCGCCATTATGGGAGCCGTCAGCCTTCTAATCTCGATACCTTATGGCCTGATCATCATTGCTCTCAGCCTCTTCGGCGCCGCCGCAGGATCTCGGGGTGATTCCGGGTTTGCCCTCGGAGGACTGGGCATCGTCGGTGGTATCGCGGTTATGATAATACTTCCGATAGTCTATGCCGTCTTCGGATTTATATTCGGGGCCATCGGTGCGTTGGTTTACAACGTCGTTGCTGGAGCGGTGGGCGGCATCGAGATCGAAGTTGAGAGCATCGCTTGAGCCAACATTACAAAACCGGCGACGTTATCGAAGCCCATATAGAAAAGATCGTCCCGCGAGGGCTTGGCCTAGCATTTGCTGAAGGCCTGACTGTTTTTGTGCCGCTTTGCGTTCCCGGAGATCGCTTGAGCGTTCGCATTCGCGAGCTGAAAAAGCGGACAGCTTTCGCAGAGATCGTTGATGTCATCGAAGGTGGTGAACAACGCATCACTCCGCCTTGTCAATATTTTGGCAAATGCGGAGGATGCGATTTTCAGCAGATGAACTATGCAGCTCAGCTCGATGCCAAGGTCGGCATCATTCGCGACTGCCTGCACCGGATCGCAAAGATCGAATACGACGCCGAGATATTTACCATTCCAAGTCCCCAACAATTCAACTATCGTTCGCGTGCACGATGGCATGTTGATCGCGACAAAAAGGCCATCGGCTACTTTGCTCGTGATTCGCATGAAGTGATCGACGTTGCTTCGTGTCCTATACTCACGCCGGAACTAAACTCGGCATTTGAGAACTTACGTCAGGCAACTGAATGGGAGATGCTCTGGGACGAACAGGCTGAGATCGAGGCGGCTGTTGGCGAAGATGGCAAAGTCTCCGTTTTTTCGACGGAAATGATCGAGCCTGTCACCGAGCTTTCCTTTACGGCAAACGAAG
>JANMDA010000154.1:0-26439 GCA_031376085.1 Chloracidobacterium sp. | reverse complement strand
GTCTTTGGCCGAGGCGGCGGCGGCGGCGTCATTAACAGAGTTACAAAGGAAGCAGGATTTTCTGCTTTTCGCCAATTCTCTCTCTCAGGTGGATCGTTTGGCAACAAACGCGGCAGCATCGATATAGACCAGCCGCTTAACAGCAAGGCTGCGTTCCGCATTAACAGCGTTTTTGAAGATTCGAACAGCTTTAGGAACAACGTCGGCATGCGCCGCTTTGCGATCAATCCGACGCTGAGTTACAACCCTGACAACAAAACTTCGCTGACGTTTGCTTACGAATTTCTCCGCGACCGACGTATAGCTGATCGCGGCATCACTTCTTTCCTAGGAAAACCGGCAGACGTACCTATCGAAACATTTTACGGCAATCCAAATGACAGCCATGTGCGAGCGAACGTAAATCTTTTCTCCGCAACGCTCGACCGTCAATTCGGCGGTCTGAGCCTTCACAACCGCACGACTTACGGCGATTATGATCGTTTTTATCAAAATTATGTTCCAGGTGCGGTCAACGCTGCGAAAACACTTGTCACCTTGACGGGATATAACAACGCCACAAAGCGGAAAAATCTTTTCAGCCAAACTGACCTTACATATTCCCTTTCGACCGGCCGCATCAAACATAACTTGCTCGGCGGCTTTGAGCTTGGCAATCAGAGAACAAATAACTTCCGCAATACGGGGTATTTCAATAACACAACAATCTCAACTCAGACTGCATATTTAAATCCGACGACAAACGTTCCAGTGACTTTCCGTCAAAGCACGACTGATGCTGATAATCGACTAAAGACAAATCTTGCAGCTGCATATGTCCAGGATCAAGTAGAACTGTCGCGATATGTGCAGATTATCGCCGGTGCTAGATTTGATTATTTCGACCTGAAATATCACAACAACCGCAACAACTCTGACCTTCGCCGTATCGACACGCTTGTGTCGCCGCGAGTGGGTTTGGTGATCAAACCAGTCACTGAGCTTTCGCTTTACGGCAGCTATAGCATTTCGTATTTGCCTAGTTCGGGTGATCAATTTTCATCACTGACTACAATTACACAGCAGGTCAAGCCTGAAAAATTCGGGAATATTGAAGCCGGTGTAAAGTGGGATATTCGTCGAAATCTATCATTCACCTCGGCGATTTATCGTTTGGATCGCACAAACACACGAGCGACCGATCCCAATAACCCAACCGCAATTATTCAAACCGGCAGTCAGCGAACAAATGGCTTCGAGCTTGGATTTAACGGAGCAGTTACACGAAATTGGACGTTAACAGGCGGCTACGCCTATCAGGACGCATTCATCACGAGCGCTACGACCACCGCAGTTGCAGGAAAACAGATCGCTCAGGTTCCGCATCACAATTTCTCAGTGTGGAACAAATACCAGATCCTTACAAAGCTTTCGGCCGGGCTTGGCATCATCAATCGCTCGGATATGTTCGCGGGTATCGATAATACAGTTGTTTTGCCGGGCTACACACGGGCCGATGCGGCGGTTTATTATACCTTCAACGAGAACTGGCGTTTGCAGGCAAATGTCGAAAATCTTTTCAATAAAAAATATTTTATCAATGCCGACAACAATACAAATATTTCGCCCGGCTCACCAATCGTCGCACGCGTTAGCTTGATAGCACGCTTCTAACTTTTTTATCTCTGGTTTTTATTTACCAGTAAAACTTTGCGGGCGTTTTTCAAAGAAGGCGGCCACGCCTTCTTTGAAATCTTCTGATTTGCCAGATTCGATCTGGCATTCGTGTTCGAGGGTGAGTTGTGCCGTCAGATCATTTGAAAAGGTCGCGTTTAGCATCCGCTTGATGCGGCCTATCGAGCCGGTTGGCCCGGCTGCGAGTTTTGCAGCCATTTTCCCTGCATCGGTTGCGAGTTCGCCCTCGTCCGCAATCGCATTGATCATGCCGATCTGAAGAGCACGTTGCGCAGTGACCGCGTCGCCTGTCATAAATAATTCAGCCGCACGCTTTTCACCGATGGCTCGAGGTAAAAAGAATGTGCCGCCGCAATCCGGAGAAAGGCCAATGCGGACAAACGCCTCGCGAAACGATGCATCTTCTGCCGCTATCACAATGTCACACGCAAGAGCTAAATTCACTCCCGCACCTGCGCAAACTCCATTAACAGCTGCGATAAAAGGAACCGGTGTTTCGCGGATCAATTTGACCAACTCGTGCAAAGCTGCCAGCGGCTCTTCGAGAAATGCCTCGATACGTCCTTCGCTTTCCCACATCGACTTCATCTCGCGAAGATCACCACCGGAACAAAATGCCCGTCCGCTGCCCGTGAGAATAACCGCTCGTGCGTTATCCGCGATCGCCAGACGAATCGCTGCCGTCAGATCGGCCGTCAATTGCCGGGACAACGCGTTAAGAGCGTCGGGCCGATTCATTGTGACGGTTGCGACGTTTTTATCAAGCTCGTAAGTAACAGTTTCAAAAGTCATAAAATTACTTAGCCACAAAAGGCACAAAAAGCGCAAAAGAGAGAATTAGGATTACTGAGTGATTTATTTTGCGCTTTTTGTGCCTTTTGTGGCAAATCTTTTAAGCGTGTCTTGCGCGCGAGCGTCCTGCTTCGAAACAATCTTTACAAAGTACCGAGCGGCCGACCTTCGGCTGGAACGGCACATGATCGTGTCTGCCGCAATTGTCGCAGACGATCTCATATCGGCTCGGGGCATCTTCGCGCAGCGCCGCTTTTTTTGAACGGCATTTGGTGCAACGCTGCGGCTGCATCATGTTCCGCTGATAAAAAAGCTCCTGCTCTTTTTCGCTAAAAATAAAAACCTCTCGACACTGAACACACGGGATTTCAACATCCGGCATAGCGTTACCTCCTTTCAAAGTGGGTTGCAAATTTTAATTAATCCTAGCACATTGTTTCTCAACGTCTTAGTTCAGCAACGTGATTTTTGACAGTCAGCCCAAGAGTTTCAAGATTGTAGCCGCCCTCGAGACACGAAACGACACGTCCGCCGCACACATCATCGGCCCACTGAATGACCGTACGAGTCATCGAAATGTAATCTTCGTCTTCGAGCCGAAGCTGACCGAGCGGATCGGTCAAATGTGCATCAAAACCCGCCGAGATCATTATCAGATCAGGCTGAAACTTTTTTGAAATATCGTCAATTGCTACTTCAAACATCCGCGTCTGCTCGGTCGCATTTGTGTTCGCCTTGACAGGAATATTCATCGTCGATCCAAGGCCGCGTCCATGGCCTGTTTCACCTCGGCTTCCGGTTCCGGGATACCACGGATATTGATGCATCGAAAAAAAATAAACGCTTGGATCGTTGTAAAAAATGCCTTGCGTTCCATTGCCGTGATGAACGTCCCAATCGATAATTGCAACGCGATCGATCTCTTTATACTGGTTCTGCGCGTGCCGGGCTGCGACGGCAACATTATTAAATATGCAAAAGCCCATCGCATTCTCAGCAGTAGCATGATGTCCCGGCGGACGTACGGCGACAAATGCATTTTTCGCTCCGCCCTGCATGACCGCATCAACCGCCGCACACGCTCCGCCGGCCGCAAAGAGCGATGCATCGAATGACTGCATCGAGATCACGGTGTCTGCATCAAGCCGGTCAACACCGTGTTCAATAGCTCCCTCGACACGCTTAAAATGCTGTGATGTGTGAGCCGCAAGCATCAGACCTTTCGACGCTTTTTCAGGCGTGATCTCTTTGAGGCTTTTCCAGAGAGTTACGTCATCGCGAAGAGCATTCATCACCACTTCATATCGCATCGGCGACTCAGGATGGCCGAAACCAGTGTCGTGTTTTTTATAAATGGGATGATGAACTAGCGCTGTGGTCATGGTAGGAATTTAACACAGAGAGACGCAGTGGCAGAACCGCCTGCGTAAGCAGGTGGAACGAACGCAGATATCGAACTCGCGTAAATGCCACCCGCTTACGCGGGCGGTTCTGCCTTTTGTTATCAAATAAAAGCGGTTTCGTGCAGCAGTTCACCTTTTGCAAAGCGTTCAATGCCCAGGCATGAAACGTCGAGAAAACTCGATCTGCCGTCGAGTATGATCTCGGCCAATGCCCTGCCAGTCGCCGGGGAATGCATAACGCCGTGGCCGGAAAAGCCGTTTGCAAAATATAATCCTTCGACATCACATCCGCCTAAGATCGCGTGATGATCGGGTGTATTTTCATACAAGCCGGCACGGCATTTTTCATAGATGATCTTTGCTCCGTTCAGGAACGGCGCTCGATGAGATGCCTTTTCGCCGACCTTATCAAGAAAGCCTTCGTCAAAGTCCGTCGAAAAACTTGCTGGTTCATCCGGATCGGGATAGGCAAATAAAACATCGTGGTTAGTAAAAGCACTTATTTCTGCGTCGGGACCTTTGAAAGAAAAATCGCGTGCCGGACGAAAGTGAAATCCATTTGCCATATCTATCACCATGGGTAGATCAGCGGGCAAGGGTTTGGGCGCTCGTGCCCAAACGATCTGCCGCCGCTGCGGCTCGACCGGCAGATCGATCCCAGCCGTCGCAGCAATGTGCTGTGCCCAAGCACCTGCGCACATGACGACTTTGTCGCACTCAAGCAGGCCATCCGACGTGCGAACACCAATCACTCGCCCTTTCTCAACCGCGATCGCCCTAACCGTCACGCCGTTTACCACGCGCATTCCGCGTAGTGCCGCCGCAGTGGCAAAGCCCTCGAGCACGGCAAGTGGATTGATAAATCCGTCGCGACGGCCAAAGCTGCCGCCGAGAACGTCATCGCAATTCAACCCCGGCACAAGATCGGCAATGGTCTTTGTGTCAACCATTTCGACCTCATCGTAGCCAAGTTCACGCTGACGTTGGCCTGACCGTTTGAGATATTCAAGATGGCGTTCTTCAGTTGCGAGGAAAAGATACCCGCGCGTTTCGTATTCGCAATCAAAATCCCAATCGCGAAAAAAATCGAGCGAATAGAGCGAAAGCTGAATATTGATGTCGGTCTCGAATTGAGCGCGAACACCGCCCGTCGCTTTGCCCGTGGAACCTAGTCCGAGCATTTGCTCGCGTTCGACAATAACAACGTCGCGCATTCCACGCTCCGTCAAATGATACGCGACCGAAGCCCCAACAACGCCGCCGCCGATGATAATAATTTCCGACTTTTTATTTGCCACTTATTCTTTATATAAGCCCTGACAGGCGCGTCCCTGAGATTTTTTCACACAAAAGGCACAAAAAGCACAAAAATAAACCAGCCTATGTTCTCATATGTGCGTCCCTGAGATTTTACGTTCAGCGTATGCCGTCATCTACTCCGGCGTCTGCTGAGTTAAGAATGCGCGTCCCTGAGATTTTTTCAACGCAAAGTCGCAAAGAAATCTGGCAAAAAGCGCGTCCCTGAGATTTTCTATTCAGCATATGCCGTCATCTACTCCGGCAGTTGCCTGACGACATGCGCGTCCCTGAGATTTTTTCACCGTAAAAATAATCTTTCCTGTCGCCGAAGGTGACAAAGATAATAGCCTGGGGTGAGTGAGCGAAGCGAGTGTAACCCCAGGAATTTTGTTCCAATTGATTTCGCTCCCTGAAGGGGAGCAACATCACGCGCCGGTTGTTCGACCCTTTCAGGGTCGGGGTGTGTTTGTGACTTTGTACCCAGGGTTGCGGCCTGCGGCCTTACCCTGGGCTATTATCTTTGTCCCCGTTGGGGACAGGAAAGCGTCGTAATTCTCAAGTGCGCGTCCCTGAGATTTTAGGTTCAGCATATTCCGTCATCTACTCCGTCGTCTGCTGTCACGAAACGCTCGTCCCTGAGATTTTTTTTCAAAGCAAGCCGCAAAGAAATCTGGCAAATGCGCGTCCCTGAGAATTTCTTTTTCGATTGTGTAGGTTCATATACCAATTTTCTCCCGCCCGGTTATCCTTTGTTGAATCTTAACCCTCATTTGATCCACGCCGGATGTCCTTATAAAAATCAGTTAACAATTTGCACATTTAATAACTGCGATCTAGCACCTGGAATTTCCCTCGCACTTCACACTAGCGCCCTTTTGCGGAAATTGAAATACCAATTTTCCCGATATGACATGGATTTCCCGATATGACATGACTTTCTCGACACGACATGGTTTTCTCGATTCGACATGGTTTTCTCGATTCGACATGGTTTTCTCGATTCGACATGGTTTTCTCGATTTGATGCAACTTTCCGACTGTTATTTAGCAATAGACATAAGGAACGAAGTACAAGTTATTTCGCGAAGACCTGCGCGAGATCGTTGAAACCTTTGAATTCCAAAGCATTGCCGCTTGGATCCAGAAAGAACATTGTCGCCTGTTCGCCGACCTCGCCGGCGAAGCGTATCTTTGGCTCGATTACAAATTTGACGCCTTTAGTTGTAAGTTTGTCGGCAAGAGTTCGCCATTCGTCCATTGGCAGAACAATGCCGAAATGCGGTATCGGGACGTGATCGGCATCGACATCGTTCGTCGCTTTTATGCCTGCTGACTCAGTAGCAAGATGCGTGACGATCTGGTGACCGTAGAGATCAAAGTCGATCCAGCATTCAGAACTTCGCCCTTCTTCGCAGCCAAGCACGCCGCCATAAAAATCACGAGCAGCCTCGAGATCGTGAACCGGAAACGCGAGATGAAATATATTGTTCATATTTGTGCTAACCTTGTGTCAAAATGATCGAGAACACAGAAAAGTTTATCCAGGAATTTGCCGCAAGCCTAAAAAGCGGCACGTTCGTAAAAATGACTCTGGGTAATTATAAAGGCACTGACGAGCATCTGCAAAAAATCCTTGTCCGGATGGTTAAGACAAAAAAAGGCACACGGCTATATTTTCTTTATCGCGGCGACACGCGCGACACGGCAAAGAATTTCGATTTCGACACCGGCCTTGCGTTGGTCAGTGAGGCCCTCGACGGCCAGTTTTTTAGCGGACATCTTTTTACCAGCGAGCACGATTTCCAACTCGACATCGGCAAAAAGGGCAAATCACGGCTGAATACTGCAAAACCCACATTCAAGGCTACATCCCAACTAGATCACGACCGTGAAAAAAAGGAGCAGATCGATTCCGGCAGCTTTTATCTCAAAGCCCTCGGCATCGCTGACGACACAGGCCGTGTCCGCGATCAGCAGCGCGACAAATGGCGGCAGATCAATAAATTTGTCGAGGTGCTTGCTGCCCTCGTGGATAAATCTGAATTGAAAGAAAAACGCGAGTTAAAGATCGTCGATATGGGCTCCGGCAAAGGATATTTGACCTTTGCGGCCTACGATTATTTCAAAAATATTCGCGGCGTCGAAATTAAAATGACCGGCGTTGATACAAAACGCGAACTCGTCGATCTCGGCAATGGTGTTGCGGATGTGTCAGGGTTTGATGGCTTGAATTTTGTCGTCGGCAGCATTGCCGAATACGAAGTCGGCGACGTTGATATTTTGATCGCACTGCACGCCTGTAATACGGCGACCGACGATGCCATTTACAAAGGCATAATCGCACAAGCCGATCTGATCGTCGCCTCGCCGTGCTGCCATCAGGAAATTCGCTCGCAGATCACGCCTCCCGAGATGTTTCACGACATCTTAAAACACGGCGTCATGCTCGAACGCACCGCCGAAACTATCACCGACGGACTGCGTTCGCTGCTGCTCGAACAAAGCGGCTATTCAACCAGGCTATTTGAATTTGTCTCCACCGAACACACGCCAAAAAACAACATGCTTGTCGGAACGCGTCTCACCAAGCCGCTGTCATCAGAAAGATTTGACCGCCAGATCGATGAGATAAAGTCTCTTTACGGCATACAAAAACATCACCTTGAAACGCTTCTTAATCGAAAGAGCATCTCTGCGTGATCCGCAAACCGAATTACTCTTTGAAAATTTGCTCTTGCAGTTGGTAAACAGGGATGTCGTTTGAAAAAACACTAACAGAATCCGAAAGCGATGAGTTGCCGACGCTTCCTCTCGAAGTGGTGTAGATAAAATCGCCGCTCGTCCCGCCGTTGCCGTTAGCAGCATTGCCCGCAGCGTAAAAACTGACTTTCCCGATCGGCTCTGCCGGTGCATTCCAGATGACCGTCCAGGATTTCGATCCGAAATCGGTTGGGACTATCCCCGCGAAAGTATGTTCCACATACTGGCGAAGATCAGGCCCGACAAAGCCTTCGACTATCTGAGTTTGGATCGTATCCTGAAGGGTCCACGTTCCTGCTGCACGGCCCTCGCTGTCAACCGCCGTCAGTTGAAAACCGTAAACGACCCCGTCTTCCTGACTTGTCTTCACGGTAATCGGTATATGCTGGCCGGAAATAAAACTCCGCGGCACGCCCGAGATCCTAATGCTGCCGGAGCCGCTGTTGACCGGAAAATCAACATGACATGCAGTGCAGTTGCTCTCGCCGGGAGCATTCGTAAACGATGGCGACGGCCCAGATGCTGAGGCTTGTGCCTTTTGTCCGCTGCTCAAAAGAGCAAAGCAAACTGCAACTCCTGCGAAAATGCCGATCAAAGCCAGCTTTAGGAAAGTCCTTCTGCGGATAACAATTCTCATAATTTACTACACCTGGCAGGACGGAACATGTAAAGATTAGATGAAGGTAATCTACTAAAGGTCTGTCAAATATTTCTATTTAAAGATTAGCACTACAGACACAAATGTCAACAAGTTTTAACAATTGATCGGCGCCCAATGCAAAATGCATAATATCGATCACTCGAGATTATGCATTTTGCATTGTGAGTTTCCTTACGGAATGTATTTCTTCGGGATAGGAATATCCGCACTCACGCCGAACTGAAGAGTTATGTCACCAGCCGTCGTTGGATGGATATACCAAATGCCGCCGCGGAATACGCCGACATCATCCTTGCCGTCGGCGTCGTAATCGCCCGGAACAGGCACGTCGCCACTCTGTCCCCAATGGATCGTAGTAAATTGGCTGTTGCTGCTATTGTGCACATACCAATTGCCATCCGACGGACGGAAAACGGCAATGTCCGTTTTATTGTCGCCATCGTAATCGGCAGGCACTGGCATATCATTCGACAAACCAAAAGTTTCGGCGCTGAATGCTCCATTTGAGCTGTCGGAGCGATACCAGATGCCCGAACGGAATACAGAAACGTCAGCTTTGCCGTCGCCCGTAAAGTCACCAACAACGGGCACATCGCCATTCTGTCCAAATTGCATTCCTGCCGACTGGATGTCACTGCTTCGGCGCCAGTACCAGGTACCGTTCGACGGACGGAAAACAGCCAGATCGTCCAACCCGTCGCCGTCGTAATCGGCAAGCTGCGGAATATCGCCGTTCTGACCAAAATTGATGGCGAACCTCACCCCAATTGAGCTAAGGATTCCATACCAATATCCATTTGACGGGCGGAAAACCGCAATGTCGGCCTTACCGTCGCCGTCAAAATCGCCAGGTGTCAAAATGTCGGTCGAAAGGCCCCAATTCACTCCTGTAAAGCCCTGCGTCGAACGCTGTAGATACCAGTTGCCATCCGCAGGACGGAATACCGAAATATCGGTCTTGCCGTCGCCGTCAAAATCTGCACGCGATCGTGAAGCTGTTATAGGCGGACATGAGTAGCCGATCTGGAATACACCGCCGGTCAGGGAAACCGAGTCGACATTTGCACCAACTCCGCCCACGGCGGCGTCGGTTGCAATATACCAGCGAAGCTTAACAAGTTGGCCATTAGCGGACGCAGGCAGATTTGCAGTGGTAGTAACGTATCCGCTCGTCGCTCCTATCCACGCCATCCTGCCGCCCAGCGGATTACCCGCAGTGGTGTTGACTGTTCCCGTGTATCCGCCGGTGACGAAGGATCCGCCGGCTGCAACTATGTCCTGAAATGCTCCATCCCCAACACTAATCTCAAGCACCATAGCATCCCAATCGGGTGCCTCGAATGAGTACATATTGCGGAAAGTCACCGAGGCAGAAGTCGAATTGACCTGGATGAAAGGAGAGATCAGCGAGGATTCACCGGGCGACGCTGCGTCGTTGCTAAAGGCCGAATTCGGAGCGGTATCCGGGCCCGAGGCCGAAGTGACCCAGGCACTCTGAGCACCGTTATTTGTCTGCGTCCAGACACTCGGCAGAGCGGGAGCGACAACACTGTCAAAGTTTTCTGCCGATCCTCCGAACGTGGGAATTCCAAGCGGCCCGACAATACCGTTTGAACTTACTGCACCAATGCTGCTGTTGATATTGAAGGTCAGCGTTGTCGTAGCTCCACAGGCTACGGCAGGCAAGGTTATAGGAATAGTTCTTGTCACCGTCGCATTATTGGCGATGGACCCGTAATCGACAGCTGTGCCGCCATTTATCGCAACCGTTACACCGGTGACAGAGTTGCCTGAATTATTGACGATCGGAACAGTCACGAGGACATTCTCGGAAGGTTCGAGATAACCGTTATTGTTTCCACTCGAATCGGAAACGGTGAACGACGGGAACTGCCGAAGATTGGGGAGGTCGAATGCTTCAGTGACGCGGGTTGAACCGCTACTGCCGTTGACCAGCACTTGTGCACTAAATCCAACGCCACGCAATGCAAAGCCACCCCACACATCCGATGTATCAGAGCCTCCGAGCGCCTGTGCGGCGGCTATGATCGCATCGCGTTCTGTTATAAATGTCGGGTTCAGCGGTGCGAGCTTCATTCCGTCCATTACAAGCTGCAGCGTCCTGCGGTTTCCGGTCTCCCAGCCGAGCCGCGTGACCAGCTTTGCCCGCACTTCCCAAAGTGCACTGCTCCAAATCTCGCCAAGGGCATGAACCTGGTCGGCCGTCGACGACCCAAATGGCCCGCGCCCATATGCCCCGTCAGAAATGTTTAATTGAGTTGAATCGGCATCCGCAAAAGTCAGCGGATTATGCGGCCGGTTGTTCGGGCCGCCCGTAAACGCAATGACCGCCTTTGGAAAACGGCGAATGCCATAATAATAATTATTTAAAAATGTTCCCGCCTGTCCACGGTAAGTGTCATACGAACCGGTCGTATATATACCATTGATCGGATCGGTCGGCTCGGACAAAATACTGTGGCCGTAGAAATCGCCCCAGCCTTCGCCCATGCCGCCGGACATGTTCGAGCCAAGGCCGCTGCCGTTTCCATGGAGTCGATTCGATAATCCATGTGTGTATTCGTGGATAATGACATCCGCATCCAGGTCGCCGTCAAAATCCGGTGTTGGACCGGTCCAGAGGTACATTTGCATGCGTCCGCGTGATCCGTCGGCCGGCGTTCCAAAATTCGCATTGTTCGTGCCGGAACAATCCTGAGCCTCGGCGGAAACACGGTCATTCTGGACACCGCCGCGTCCAAAATTATCCTGTTGAAAATTATGCGCCTGTTCGGTAAATCCCAACCGGTAAAGTTCGTCATGATAGCGGTTGTTGATGTAGAAAAGCTGCGTCACCGCCGCACGCTGAAAATCGATCATTGCCGGTGATTGGCCGGCGGCGGAACAGCCGGTAGGCGTTGCTCCGACAGGAAGCGGCGACTCGCCTTGATTCAGCGCCGGATTGGTCGGAATGCCCGGCGTGAACGGGAAATCGAAAGTGCGGGCCGGGTTTCCGCTCGGAATGCCGTTGGCATCAACTCCGTTAGCAGTATTATTAAGATCGTCACGATCGAGGCCGGCCTGAACGGCGTTGCCGTCAGTAGTATTAGCTCCGTCGTTGATCCAGCCATTGTTATTAAATTGATATGGCGGTTCGTTGCCCACCAGCGTCGTTATCGTTCGCGAAATGCCAGTGCCCTGCACGCCGTTTGGTGACGTCGGTCCCGGCGTCAATGGAAACGGATTGTCGGCGACGTTTATCATTGCGTTCGGATTTGTATAGACGTTGTATGTTGCCGGCTGCGTCTGATCTGCTGCTATATTTTTTCGCCAGAGCATCGTTCCGCTCGCTGCGTCAACGATCACATAATAGGCATTAACAGGCTGCCAGATCAAAACACGCCAGGCCGGAATCGCAACGCCCGGCTCGGTCGGGAAATACATCTTTTCAGCCGTCGTCGCCCAATCGCCAGCGCCGAAGACAGCTTTCAGATCGGTTGATGTTTTTTCGTTTTTTCTCAGATCGAGTTTCGAACCATCGTTATGTATAAATCCTGCGGACGCTCTTACAGCATTAAGCGGATCATAAAAGTTGGTTGATAACGATGCGTAATCCATTGCCGGAGCAAGGTTATTGATCACACGGATCATCTCGCCGCGTTTGGTAAAGCCAGCTTTGACCTCACCGCGAAAAACCGGGATGCCGTTGATCTCCTGATTAAGTTCAACGTACGAGAGATTGCCGTCGGGATTTGTGTAATCGGCTACGATCTTTAATGCATCGATCTGACCTGTGTCTGCACCGACCAGCTCGGAGTTTTGCTTAAGGAAATCGATCAGGACATTCGCATGGCTCGTTTTTGCCGGAGTTGTGGCAGTTGTTAGAAATGCACGTCCCTGCTTCACATCCGGGCCGATCACTTCGGGAATTCTAATATCACTGTTATATTCGACTTTGAGAGTCTGCACATTTTGTCTTAAGACGTTTTCGCCCCGAACAAATGCTTCTCTCGCATCGGCGATCTGCGATGCATTTTTTCCCTGAGATGATCGAAAAGCCGCAATTTTATCAAAAGCTGTTTTGTCCGAGCGTATGTCGTAATTAGGCAGATCGGCATCGTGGCTTTCAGTTCGTTGAAACAGGCCCTTTGCCGCGTTTGAACGCATCTGAAATGGCAAAGCGAATATTGCTGTAAGAACACTTAAAACAAAAAGGCAGAACAATATCCTGCGCCGTGATGAAACCTTAAAAAAACTGGCCATTGATAAATCTCCAAATATTCAGCGGTTTACGGAAGTTAAATACGAAAGATGGTGTCCTATTCGAAATAGATGCACAAAAACACTAAGATAAGCGTTTAGGCATTCCGTTAAGTCGAAAGCTGCATTCAAACAAACAGGATTTTGCTGCAAACTTTGTTTGTAACAAATAAGTCATGCTAAGTCAATAAAAATGGGCGGACAGAACGCAAAAACGGAACAAGATAGTAGTCTTAACGAAATATTCGGCGAAGGCGGGTTGATCGCGCAGTTTCACGACAATTATGAGCATCGCGATGGTCAGATAAAAATGGCCGAGGCGATAGCAAATTCGTTCGAGGAAAAAAAGCATCTCATCGTCGAAGCCGGAACCGGAACGGGCAAGACGCTCGCATATCTTATTCCGGCTATCGCCGAATCATTAAAGAAAAAGAAGCGGATAATAATCTCTACCGGCACAAAAAACTTGCAGGAACAGCTCATGGAAAAGGATATTCCTTTTCTACAAAAGATCTTGCCAAAAACAAAAAATTTCACAGTGGCCTATATGAAGGGCAGGTCAAATTACGCATGTCTTTACCGCATTCATAAAAGCAGCGATCAGCCGATACTCGACGGCATGAGTGAGATCGATCATTTCCGGCACGTCGTCGAATGGTCGCGTGACACCAAGACCGGCGACCGTGCCGAACTCACTTACCTTCCCGAAAATCTTTCGTTCTGGAACCGTATAAACGCAAAGAGCGAAACATGTATCGGCCAAAAATGTCCTGATTTCGAGCCATGCTTTATCACGCGTATGCGCGTCGGCGCAGATCACGCCGACATTGTGATCGTCAACCATCATCTTTTCTTTGCCGATCTCAATGTTCGCGGCAATCAATTCGGCAAGGTTATTCCCGATTACGGCGCAGTGATATTTGACGAGGCTCACCTGATCGAGGACATCGCCGCCGACTATTTCGGTTTTCAAGTCTCGAATTTCCGCATCGACGAGATTGTTCGCGATGCAAACCAATTGCCGATCACCGATGCCATTGCAACGACCGGTATAATGAAAACCTCTACGCGTATTAACGGGTTTTCAGAGCAGTTTTGGGTCAGATTTACGCAGGCTCGCGGGCAAGAAGGCCGTTTTCCGCTGCTCGCGGACGCATTTGCGGTTCGCGGCAGCGACAGTGAAACCAAGCCGACCGCGCTTGGTGAAAGCTATCACGCTCTGAACGATGCCTTGTCGCGACTTGAAACGGAAATAGATGTTTACTCCGAAAAAATGCCCGAGGCCGAAAGCGTTGTCCGCCGTATTCGACAGACTCGATTCGATCTCGATTTTATCGTCAAACAGGCCGACCGCAACTTTGTATATTGGCTCGAACGCCGAGGACGCGGCGTCTTTTTGCAGGCATCGCCGGTCGATGTCTCCGAGCTTCTACAGGAAAAACTATTTAATAAGGTCGAGACGTGTATTTTGACCTCGGCCACGCTCTCGACGAACGGCAGCTTCAATTTCATCCGCGACCGTCTCGGCTTGACCGCCGGCAAAACAAATTCGCTCGTTGCGCAGTCGTCCTTTGATTACGAAAAACAGGCGATCATTTACCTTCCGAAAACGATGCCCGATCCGCGTTCGCCGGAATTTTCACAGATGGCCGCGATCGAGATCGTAAAAATTTTACAAGTCACACGCGGCCACGCCTTCGTTCTCTGCACCAGCAATCAATCGATGGCGGCGTTGTATGAACTGGTCTCGTCACGCATCGGCTATCCTTGTTTCCTGCAAGGTTCAATGTCGAAAACCGGTTTGCTCGAAAAATTTCGCGAAACACCAAACGCCGTGCTCTTCGCCACCTCAAGCTTTTGGCAAGGCGTCGATGTTCGCGGCGATCAACTCTCGTGCGTCATCATCGACAAACTTCCCTTCGCCGTCCCGACCGACCCGATCGTCCAGGCCCGAAGTAAATTTATCGACGAAAATGGCGGTCGGTCATTCTCTGATTACAGCGTCCCGCAGGCTATTATTTCCTTAAAACAAGGTGTCGGAAGATTGATACGAAGCACAACCGACCGAGGCGTTATCGCGATCCTCGATCCACGATTGCGAACGAAAACCTACGGCCGTGATTTTCTACAGAGTCTGCCAAGGATGAGGATAACCGGCGATCTAAATGACGTTGAAGCCATATTTCAACAACACGGGGAACGTGCGATATAATCGCCCAAACGATATGCCATCATTCTACGAAGTAATGATCGAACGCAATTTCTCATCCGCGCACCAGTTGCGCGGGTATAAGGGAAAGTGTGAGAACCTACACGGTCACAATTACAAGATCGAGATCTATGCCCGTGGCGAGGAGTTGAACAATATCGGCCTGCTGATAGATTTTGGCGATTTAAAGACTGCGGCGGACGAGATCGTAAAATATCTCGACCACCGCAATCTAAATGAACTGCCGCCATTTGATGAGGAACTAAACCCATCGGCGGAAAACCTCGCCCGCTACTTCCTCGAATACCTCAACACACGCATCGGCGATGACCGCGTTACGGTTTACAAGGTCCGCTGTTTTGAAACTCCAACCAGCGTCGCGACATTTCAAATAACAGACTAAAGCCAGCCTTATCTCAACGCATCGCCGATCATATCAACGCTTTGCAGTTGCCCTATCACACTCACAGTCAGCGGTGTAAAGTTCAAGCTTCTGGATTCGACACTGATAGTGAATGTCTGGCCCGTCTGTAGATTGCCGAACCGGTAGAATCCAAAACCGTTCGATACCGTTGAGCGGAGTTGGCCCGTCGAGTCAGTCAGTGTGACACGAGCGTTTGGAACGCCTTGTCCCATTGAGGTGATCAACCGGCCTGAGATCTCGGCACTGTTCGGCGCAGCGGCTGACAGTTCTACTTGCCCGTCAGTCGCGGCTGCCCGAGGATCACCTTCATTGAACATCAGTCGTTCCAAGATCAAAGGTGAAACAGATCCCGGTGCCCCGACGGCTGTGAATCTAAGATTCATCAAAACGCCGTTCTCTTCGATCGGCATTGCGCCGTAAACCGCTACTCTGAGATAGCCTGCTTCTTCGGCATTGACTGCGAATGACAGACTGCGGCTGACGGTTCCTGCGACACCGACCGGATCGGCCTGCGGTTGAATGACCGTCGGATCATACCTGAGGTCGAATTCGTAGGCGATGATCCCTTTGTTCATTGCTCCATTTAAGGCTATTGGGATCAGCACCTCTTCATCCGCCGGTGTCGCAAGATGTGGTGTGGTAACGGCAACTTCCCGCTCGGGTCCACCTGCGGGACGCGTTCCGTTATCGGTCCAGTTTCCTGTTACTTCGCCCATTAACAGAGCGGTAAAATTCTCATTTGCAATACTGCTTGTTACAGAAGCGTATGTGCGGCTTGTCGGTGTAAACCGCCAGGTCGCAGTCGATCCTATACCCGGCGCAATATAAGGCGGGCCGGCTACAAACTTTGCGATCATGGCCGCGTCAAACGAAGTTATAGCGTTGTTTCCGCTAACGTCGGCTACGATAAATTGATTGCCGGTCAACTGAGGGTTGGGCGGCCCGGCAGCATGCTGTGCGACACGAGCCGCATCAAATGATGCTATAGAGCTGTTTAGGCCGGAGGTTTTTGTGGGTGTCAACGTGTATGAACCCGCCCCAAATCCGGTAAGCGAATATGTCCCTCCCGGAAAACTCGTCGTTGTCGAAACATTTGGAGAGCCTGTTCCGCTTATCAGCACGTTTGAAACAAACCGCGTCGTTGCCGGTATCGCATTGCCGTAAGTAACTGTGCCGGAAATCGTGATCGGAACTGTCGGTGTTGGCGTCGGTGTATTAGTTGCTGTGTTTGTAGCTGTGTTCGTCGCGGTGCTTGTGGCCGTATTTGTCGCCGTGCTCGTCGCCGTATTTGTCGCCGTATTCGTCGGTGTAAACGTTGATGTGTTTGTCGGTGTCGGAGTGTCGTCGTTGAGAATAGTCAAAACAGCCGCGACCGGTGATCCGAGTGTCGCTCCGACAGGGGAAGACAGTGCAAGGTTTACGGTTTCGCTGCCCTTGAACAAGCTGTCGTCGCAGATCGTCACATTAAATGTCTGGCTGGTCACGCCTGCGTTAAAGGTCAACACGCCCGATGCATTCACATAATCAATGCCGCCACCACAGCTTGCACCGCCCGTCGCCGTTCCGTTGCTTGTCGCGTAGGCGATTGAATCAACACCTTCGCTTCCATTTAGACGGTTGACTGTTATAGTTGCCGTTCCTATGTTTTCAGAATTAGAGTATGTGGCCGAGCTAAACTGTAGATCGGGCTGCTTCTCAAATGCTCCGATGTCCGAACCATTTCCGCCTGTGGCATTTGCTATCGACAAATTATCGACCGGACGTGTCTCTTGCCGCTGGTCGGTTATCAGGGCGCCGCTTGCGCCTTTGTCGATCGCCGGACTTCCGGTGTTGAGTCCGTGAGTGAATCTCAATCCGCCATTGTTTTGAAGCGGACCGAGATTCGGATCTTGTCCGGTTATGTTGTTTGTTGTCGTTCCGGCAAAAGTTGTTCCGGCGATGTTTTCTACTAAATTGTAATCTTGTGAGTTAAGAGTTCCCGCATAGTCGGGACTTGTTGGGGCGTTGTTGTTACCGACAAGCGTATTGCCGAGATTCAACGTGCCGTTGATGCCGCCGCCGGTGCTTGTGGCCGTATTGCTCGCGACCGTCGTGTGACTGAGCGTGACAGTTAATGATGCATTAGCGACGCGGAAAATGCCGCCGCCGTTGGCCGCCATGTTGCCGCTGATGGTCGAGTTTTCGATACTCATCAGGGTGTTTGTGTCAGGCTGCGTATGAATACCGCCGCCGTCGGTTGTCGCCGTGTTTCCGCTGATCGTCGAGCCGGTAATTATCGTCGGACTGTCAACGTCAAAGGCGATACCGCCGCCGACAACTCCCGATGAATTTCCACTGACCGTCGAATTCGTCATCGTGAAAGTAACAGAATCCGCAAGAATACCGCCGCCGCTTGAAGTGGCTGTGTTGCCGCTGATGATCGTGTTTGTCAATGACAGCGTCGAACTGTCTTCGGAATAGATGCCGCCGCCCCCGTTGCCGCTGCCGCTTCCCGTAGCGGTATTGTTGCTGATCGTCGAATCAGTTACCGTCATGGTCCCGCTTGAGTTATTGTGTGCGCCGCCCGACTGACTTGCCGCTGTGTTGTTCGTTATGGTGCAGCCAATTATCGTCATCGAATCGGACGTGCTGTTATAAACGCCGCCGCCGTCTGACGCTGCGGAATTGCCCGTGATGACCATATTTGCCAAAGTCAGAACGCCTTGATTATAGACTGCTCCGCCAAAGGTGTTGCCGGGACTAACGCCGACGCCATTGCCGCCGGTCAATGTCATGCCGCTGATATTGACAACGGGCGTTTCTGTTACAGAAAAGATCTTGCTCGCATTATTGCCGCTGAGAGTGAGCAGGTTTGCGCCGGGACCAGTGATCGTCACATTTGAGTTGACGCTGTTGGCAAACACGATGTCGCCGGTCGTTAAGATGATCGTGCGTGGAACGTTGAACGACGAATCAAAAACGATGAAGTCCGGGCCTGCTCCTGCGTTTGCGTTCAACACTGCTTGCCGCAGACTGCCTGTGCCGCTGTCATTGGTATTCGTGACTATAAATGTTGTAGGTGTGCCTGTTGCAGTTGCCGTCGCGGTTGCTGTATTGGTCGCCGTGGCGGTCACTGTATTTGTTGCAGTACTTGTTGCCGTATTAGTAGGAGTAAAAGTTGACGTATTTGTCGGTGTCGGCGTGTCGTCGTTGATAATAGTGAGAACCGCCGCAGTCGGTGTTCCAAGTGTTGCTCCGATCGGTAACGACAGCGTGAGATTTATCGTTTCGCTGCTCTTAAATAAAGAATCGGAACAAAGCGTTACATCAAAGGTCTTGCTAGTCTCGCCTGCATTGAAAGTCACTACTCCCGGTGCATTAATGTAATCAACTCCGCCGCCGCAGCTTGCTCCTCCGGTCGCCGTGCCGTCGCTCAAGGAATAGGCAACCGAATCCACGCCTTCGCTGCCGTCAACACGGTTGACAGTTATCGTCGCAGTTCCGCTGTCTTCATTTGTAACAAACGTCGCCGAACTGAACTGCAAGGCGGGTTGTACCTCAAAGGCTCCGATGTCCGATCCGTTGCCGCCGGAAGCGTTTGCTATCGCCAAATTATCGACAAACCGCGTCTGCTGACGCTGATCTACTGTCAATGCACCGCTTGCCCCTTTGTCGATAGCGGGGCTGCCGGGCAGCAAAGCGTGAGTGAATGTCACGCCGCCATTGTCCTGAAGGGGGCCAAGAACCGGATCTTGTCCGGTAATATTGGTGGCCGTATCACCGATGATAACAGTAGCCCCGGGCGTTTCGATCAGATTGTAGCCCGTTGAAGTGAATGTAGTACCGCCCAAGTCAGGGGCACCGCTACCGATGTCTGTGTTGTTGGCAAAGATAGAAGCGCCAATGCTGTTCTGCGTATCGAGTGAGCAAAACCCGCCGCCGTTTCTTGCCGCAGTATTATTAACGATGGTTGAATAGCTGATTGTAACCGTATCCGTTCCGCTAGTATTCCGGTCGAGCAAGCCTCCGCAGTCTCGAATGGCTGAATTACCGCTGATTGTGCTGTTGGTTAAGGTCAACACGCCGTCCATAAAAATTCCGCCGCCGTTTCCCGCAGCAGTTGCAAAACCGAGAGCCTGGTTGCCACTGATCGTCGAATTGGAAATATTCGTCGTGGTGTTGTCGTCGCTGTAAATTCCGCCGCCGTCACCGTCAGTATTGGCGTCGCTGTTAGCAATATTGTTTGAAACGGTGCTGTTCGTTAAGTTCAGTGTGCCGCCGCTCGCAACCATGTAAATGCCGCCGGCACCGCTGAGCGCAGAATTATTTGTGATCGTGGATCCCAAAATATTCAGCGTTCCGCTCCCCGCTTTGCGGATACCGCCGCCGGGACCGTTGGTTCCAGTTGCAGTATTGCCGCTGATGATCGAATTGGTGATATTTGCCGTTATTTGAAAGAACCCCATGGCCCCGCCGCCAACGATACTTGGACCAACAACGCTATTATTTGAGAAAGTCGAGCCGGTGATGTTGACTGTTCCGCCACTGGCTGCGGATGCAAACAAACCACCGCCTTCGCGAGCCGTTGTGTTGTTAGAGAATGTCGAATTGGTGATGCTCAATAGTTGAGGGTCGTTGGCTTGAAGTCCACCGCCTTGATTAGTGCTGGTGTTGTTGGAAATGGTTGAGCTAATAATTGTTAAACGGTCACCCGCATCCGTCTGGATGCCTCCGCCGAACCCGGCTGCCGTGTTTGCCGTGACCACCACACTTGTCAAGGTCAAATCTCCTTGATTTAAGATCGCTCCGCCCGCAGTGGTCGATAGCGAACCGATGCCGTTGCCGCCGGTCAAAGTCATTCCGCTGATCGCAACCACAGGAGTTTCGAGGATCGTAAATATCCTACTCGCATTATTTCCGCTGACGGTTAAAAGATTCGCGCCCGGTCCGCTAATCGTGACGTTGGCATTAATCAGCAATTCGCCGCTCGTCAGCGTGATGATTTGCGGTGTGCTGAATACGCCCGGATCAAAAAGAATCGCGTCCGCGCCGGTCGCCGCGTTTGCGTCTAAAATTGCCTGCCGCAAACTGCCCGCACCGCTGTCGTTGGTATTTGTTACCGTAAAGGTATTCACCATGAAGCATTTTCCGGCGGAACCGGCGGCGACGATAGCTTGGATTTCCGATGCTGCAAGTGATCGATTGTAAATCGAAAGTTCGTCTATACTGCCAAAGAAGGCGTTTCGAACGTCGTTGTCGCCGCGTGCTCCGATTGCCGCATTGGTCCCAAAGGTGAAGGTTGTACTGTAAGTAATAGGAGTGTCCGCTATACCGTCAACATAAAATGTAACTTGATTGCCTGATTTGGTCACAGCAACATGATGAAAATTGGTGTCGCTGATTGTGGCAGCAGTCGAGTAAACCGCAGAAACTCCAATTTTCGATAAGCCGATCCGATTGGTTGACTGTTGAATAACAAAGCCGTAGCCGTTCAACCCGTAAGAAAAAAATACTCCGCCCTCAAATCCGGCGACAGGCGAATTAGTAACAATCGTGTTGCTGGAACGTTTTATCCACCCCTCGATGGTAAAATCCTGTAATTGTAAATTAGCCGGATTGCCTACTGAAACCCGGTCGCCACTGCCGGATGTATTTCCGTCGCCGCCGAGAGTAAATGTTTGTCCGACATGGCCCGTCGTATAGGTGACGTTGCCCTGAATCGTGCCGTTGTTTGTGTTTATAAAGTCAATAGTGTTGTTTTCGCCCTGATACCACGAAACCAAATTGGCAGGTGCCATCGAACAAGTCTGCGCAAATGTCGCCGAATTTGCGCTGATCGAAATAACTAAAACGCTAACGGCTAGATAAAGTCTTCTTCTGATTCTGTTGTAAAGCATTGTGTTCCCCCGGAAAAATATTCGGCCTTGTTCGGGAATGCGTAAATTGAGCCAAATGTCTGCCAAAAAATCTTTTAATTAAAATCGAGTTGCGGTAAAATTAACTTCGAAACTATTGCAAACAGGTATTTTATGACCAATAGTGAGCCTGCTGAGATCACGCGGATATTGCGGGAATGGAACAAGGGCAATGAGGACGCCAAAGAGCAGCTCCTGAGTTTTGTCTATGACGAGATGAAACGCCACGCGCGTTATCTGATGTCGCGCGAACGTGTCGATCATACACTCCAGCCAACCGCTCTCGTTCACGAAGCGTTCTTAAAACTCGGCGACGGCGCGAAGATAATTTGGAATGACCGTTCGCATTTTTATGGGTTTGCTTCGCACCTGATGCGGCAGATTCTCGTCGATCACGCGCGCCAACACGCAGCGGCAAAGCGCGGCGGCAATCCGACACGCATTTCCGCGGACGATCTTGACATTCCCTCTTACGAACGCGCTGATTCTATCGTCGCGGTTGACGAGGCACTTGATAGGCTTTCCAAAATGGACGAACGCCAGGCACAGATTGTCGAGATGCGCTTTTTTGGCGGGATGACAAACGGCGAAATCGCAGAAACGCTCAAGATCGGCGAGCGCACCGTAGGCCGCGAATGGCAGGCAGCCAAACTCTGGCTCTACCGTGAAATGAATAACGGCTGAATATTTTGGCTTGATCTCTCGTTTTTTTACGCATTTATCGGTAGGAGGCAATGAATATCGGAGCGGCTCAGAGCGAAAAATGGAAACAGATAAAGGATGTACTGATGGACACCCTGGATCTCGATCCGCCTTTAAGGGCCGATTATCTCGACAAGCAGCGAGTCAGCTCCGAGATTCGCTCCGAGGTCGAGTCATTTCTCGAAATAGAGTTAACGACCGACGGCATTTTAGAAGCCTCCGCTCTAGAGCTTTCCAAAGATTTTTTTGCGGATCCGAATGAGGAATTCAGCCTTGCGGGAATGACTATCGGCCATTACACATTAGTCTCCGAGCTTGGCTTAGGCGGCATGGGGGCAGTTTATCTTGCCCGGCGAAACGACGGCAGATTTGAACAGCAGGTCGCCGTAAAATTGCTAAAGCGGGAGTTTAATGTCGGCAAGATGCGCGATTCATTCAAACGCGAGATCGAGATACAGGCAAAACTCACTCATCCCAATATCGCAACGATACTCGACACAGGCGCAACCGATGACGGAATTCCATATATTGTAATGGAGTATGTCGAAGGCCTGCCTATCGATAAATACTGCCGACAACACAATCTCGGCCTCATCGAAAGATTAAAGCTTTTTAATAAAGCCTGCGAGGCCATCGGTTTTGCCCACCAAAACCTGATAGTTCACCGTGACCTCAAACCCTCAAACATTTTGGTCAGTCCCGACGGTGTTCCAAAGCTGCTCGATTTCGGTATATCAAAACCGCTCGATTCCGGCCAGTATAATGAAGCAGGCATCACGATAATTGGTGCGATGACACCTGAATATGCTAGTCCCGAACAGATCGAAGGCGGACGCATCACTACGGCGACAGACATTTACAGTCTCGGTGTCGTTCTTTTCAAATTGCTGACCGGCACATACCCTTACGATTTTTCTAAGAAAACCAACGGCCATAATTTGCGCGAGATTACCGCCGAAGACCCGATTTTGCCAAGTCATGTCTCGGATACAAAATCATCGATAGAACGAAGCCGTCTCAAGGGCGACATAGACAATATTGTGCTGAAAGCTATCAGTAAAGAACCGGAAAATCGCTACTCGACAGTTAAACAGTTTTCGGAAGACATTTGGCGTTACATTGACGGTGAGCCTGTTACGGCACGGCCTGCGACGTTTTCATATCGGCTTAACAAATTTTACAAGCGGAATAGGCTCGGCGTGACGGCAGCCGTTTTGATTTTTGCGGCGCTGGTAGCAGGCGTCTCTGTCGCATTGTGGCAGACGCGCGTCGCACGCGCGAACGCAGCAGTCGCCGTTGCCGAGTCCGACAACGCAAAAGATGAACAGAAAAAGGCTGAGAAGATCAGCAGCTTTATGATGAAGATCTTCCGCTATGCGAATCCAAAATGGTATGCCGAGGGTTATTCTTCGGGAGGCGAAGCACGCGTGATCGACGCGCTCGATAGCCTGGCACCCAAGATCGACACCGAATTCGCCGACCAACCCGACGTGCTTGCTGAAATGCACCATCACTTCGGCGATGCGTATATGGCTCGGGCCGAGCCCGGCGGTGCCGAAAAAGCGAGAACACACTTTCAACGCGCCTTTGAGCTGCGACGTTCGTACTATGGCGACTGGCATGAGTTTTTGGCGAAAGACATGCTTTATCTCTATTTTGTGCAAAAACCCCCGCGTCCGGAAGAATCGGTGAAGATGCTGTCGGACGCGATCGTGATGATGCGGGCGACGAACCCAAAAAACCTAAATCTGCCCTACATGCTCGAAGATTATTTCCACCGTATGTCCGACGATGAATTCGCGGCCATACATGACATGTTTTTACGAAATGTCCCGCAGCCCGCGCCGCATGACAAATACCTCGCCGCCGATCAGCTTTTTGACGAAATGCTCGGACTTTTAAGGCTTCACTTTGCCGAAGACAGCGGCCAGGTTGTTCATCAAAAGTGTGCCGGAATGACGCTAAAATTTAGGATAGGAAAAACTGCGGAAGCCGATGAGTTTTATAAAGCGTGCAAGCAGATGCATGAAGCGGTTCCCACAAGCGACAACACGAAAGTCGATCCCGCAAGCGTGAAACGACTCGCCGATTTTCGCAAACTCACAGGCATAGAAGACCAATAATTGAAACAAAGAAAAAAACCGCCTTGATAAGACGGCTTTTTATTAAAATGGTCGGGGCGAGAGGATTCGAACCTCCGACCTCACGGTCCCGAACCGTGCGCGCTACCAGACTGCGCTACGCCCCGTTAAGTCAAGTATCTGAGTGTAGGTTACGCACCACACGGTGTCAAACCTAACTTACCTCTTCCGCAGCATTCTTCTTCCCAAAGCGATGCTTGAGATATTCGATGATCGGCGGCAGCAGTGAAAGAAAGACGACAACTATCACTACTTTCTCAATGTGGTCCTGCAGGCTGATGTGGAAATATTCTTCGATCATACTGCCGACAAAATAACCGGCGAGCACCATGCTCGAGATCCACAAGGCACCACCGAGAATGCTGAAAGGCAGAAATCGTGAATATGGCATCTCAGCCGCCCCGACAACTATTGGTGCAAAAGTCCTCACTATCGGCACAAACCTCGCAAGAATAACGGTTTTAACACCATATTTCTCAAAAAATGCATGTGCTTTGGCAACCCGGCTCGGTTTAAAAATGCGAGATTCTTCACGGTTAAAAAGCGTCTTACCCATCATTCGGCCCGTCCAATATCCCGTATTGTCGCCGATCACCGAACCCGCAAAAAACGCGATCATCACATAAACGACATTGAGTTTGTCAGGCAGAGTCCGAGCCATCAGGCCGGAGACGACGAGCAGCGAATCGCCGGGTAAAAAGAAACCGACGGCAAGCCCCGTTTCTGCAAAAACGATAAAGAACAATCCGAAATAAACATAAACGCCCATCAGATCAAGCATGTAATTGATCAAATGTGCCGGATTCAAAAATTCTCGTATTTGATGTAAAAATTCCATAATTTACTTCACCAGCCGTGTTCGCCGATCAGCGGAACGAACGCACACGGCCCAAAATTTTCAGTTGTAAACCCGATGTTGGTTCGAGTGACGCGTATAAGATTTTGCCTTCGCCGATCTTCACCCAACGGCATAACCAATTTCCCGCCGATCGTTAATTGCTGCACAAGCGGTTTAGGAATTTCCGGCCCGCCGGCTGCGACAAGAATAGCGTCGAACGGCATATATGTGCTCCAACCTTCTGTGCCGTCGCCCGCCTTAAGCGAAAAATTCTTGAATCCAAGCTGTTGCAGTCGGCGCGTTGCGTCGTCAACCAGATTTGGCAGGCGTTCAATTGCAAAAACCTTGCGAGCAAGGGATGCGAGCACTGCCGTTTGATAACCTGAGCCGGCTCCGATCTCAAGCACTTTTTCCTGTCCGTTCAAACCTAAAAGCTCGGTCATCCTCGCAACGATAAAAGGCTGCGAGATCGTCTGGCCGCCCGCTATCGGCAAGGCATTATCCTTGTAAGCCTGAGATTTGATCGCCTCTGAAACGAACAAATGTCTTGGCAAGATCGCCATTGTTTCGAGGACACGCTGGTCAGCGATCTTGTAATGGTCGCGAAGATTCTCGGCCATCCGAAGCCGCTGCATCGTCATCTCGTCAGTGATCTTTGCCGAGGAATTCATGTGTTCCAGCTTTTCAATTTTTCAAGCCCGCTGTGGCTAGTCAGATCGCTGCGCATCGGCGTGACGGACACATAACCATCATGGATCGCTTCAAAATCCGTTCCGCCTTCGGCACGAAAACCCTCGCGCAGTTCGCCGATCCAGTAATAAGGTTTGCCGCGCGGATCGATATGTTCTCTTATCACGGGACGTGCATTTTTAAAACCTTGTTTCGTGATCCTAATCCCTTTCGGCACTCCCAACGGCACATTCACGTTCAACAGCGTCCATTTTGGAATGCCGTCGGTCAGCGCCTTTTGCGTGATCTCTTTTGCGATCTTTACGGATTCCGTAAAATCGTGATCGCTGTATGTGGTCAGGCTGAATGCAAGGCCCGGGACGCCTAAAATTGTGGATTCGAGAGCACCCGCGACCGTGCCGGAATAGGTCGCGTCATCGCCGAGATTCGCTCCGTGATTAATGCCTGAACAGCAAATATCAGGACGTAATTCTTTCGGCAGGATGTGATTCAGGGCTAGCGTGACACAATCGGTCGGCGTGCCGTCAACGGTCCAATGCCGCTCATCGATCTGCCTGATACGCAGCGGACGAGCAAGCGTCAAACTGTGCGACGCTCCGCTCATTTCCGCTTCGGGTGCGACGACAAAGACATCGCCGACTTCCTTCAGCCCTTCTTCTAAAGCCAGAATGCCGTCCGAATGATACCCGTCG
>JANMDA010000152.1:0-5152 GCA_031376085.1 Chloracidobacterium sp. | reverse complement strand
TGGACTGTTTGATCTCGCAATTGGCGGCACAGCGGTCGGAACCGGCCTCAACGCACATCCCGAATTTGCTGAAAGAGCGGCTGACAAAATAGCCGAACTCACAGGTTTGCCGGTCAAATCGCACCCGGATAAATTTGCGGCTTTATCCGCGCACGACGAGATCGTGTTTGCGTCCGGTGGATTGAAAACGCTTGCCGGCAGCCTGATGAAAATCGCCAATGACATTCGATGGCTTGCATCTGGGCCGCGTTGCGGTGTCGGTGAAATTTCACTACCGGAAAACGAGCCGGGAAGTTCGATCATGCCGGGGAAGGTCAATCCGACTCAGAGCGAGGCGATGACAATGGTTGCGGTGCAGGTTTTTGGCAACGATGCGGCGATCGGGTTTGCGGGTTCGCAGGGGAATTTTGAGCTGAATGTTTTTAAGCCCGTGATGATCCACAATTTTCTACATTCCGTGCGGCTGATCCACGACACTTGTCACGGATTTGTGGATTATTGCATAAAAGGCATCGAGCTTAACCGCGACCAGATCGATCATTATCTGCGAAATTCGCTTATGCTTGTTACGGCTTTAAATCAGCACATCGGCTACGACAACGCTGCCAAGATCGCGAAAAATGCTCATAAAAAGGGCATTTCACTTAAAGAATCTGCGGTCGAGCTTGATCTGCTTACTGCAGAGAAATTCGACGAGCTTGTCCGAGCCGAAGATATGACGCATCCGTAATAACTAATAACTCAAAACATGAAGAAATTCTCTTTCATCCTCATTCTGCTTTTTGCTGCATCGGTTTTTGCCCAAAAGACTTTTGAGTTAAACGATGCTTCGAAATATTTCGACATCAAGGTCAAAGTAGCCAAATGCGACGACGAGTATTGTTCGGGCAAAGCGACGTTCTCTTTTTACAAAAAAGGAGGCAAGACTGCTTATCAGGTCATCAGTTTGCCTGACACACAGATCCAACTTGAGGCAGGCGGAAAGCCTTTGACCAACGTGACAATGCTTTATGACAAGCAGAGTGTCGTAGATGTAGACGATTACAACTTCGACGGAATGGAAGATGTCGCGATCTGCGACGGAGCAAATGGTTCCTACGGCGGGCCTTCGTATCGTATATATCTTTCCTCAAAAGCGGCAAAACAATTTGTTTATAACCCAGCTTTTACGGCGCTAGGAAAGCATCTCGGCATGTTCACGGTTAATAAAGAAAAGAAACTGCTCGAAATTTTTGATAAAAGCGGCTGCTGCTGGCACATTACCGAGCGATACGATGTCGTTGGCGGCAGGCCGAGGAAAGTCTTTGAAATGGTCGAGGACGCAACAATTCCTGATGAAACCAAAGTAAAAATCACGACCAAAACGCTCGTCAATGGCAAGTGGAAAAAGACCGTCAAATACGAAAAGCGCGAAGAATGAGCACACACTTAAAAATTCTTTTCCTGATCGTTTTTCTGAACCTAACAGTGTTAGGACAACAGCACTTCAGGTTTGCTACTATCTCGGAGAAATTCGATGTTGATGTAACCGCTGAGAAAACAGATTACACTTCATGGCGAGGGAAGACGAAAATTGCGTTGTTTAGAAAAGGCGCTATAAAACCTTTTCAGATCATTTATCTTAAAGATACCCAAATAATTCTTAACGACAATAACAAGCCGGAAATTGCTTCTGTCAAAGATAAGAAAAACGGGAAATGGAGTTCAGTTTATCTTGAGGATTTTGATGTTGACGGCTTGGAAGATCTGGCAATTGCGGACGGCAACAATGGAGGTTATGGCGGAACGTCATACTGCATCTATTTATTTGATCGAACCAGCAAGCGGTTTAAATTAAGTCCGTCGTTTACACGTTTGGGACAAGGGCCATTTATAGGCATTCCCGAAATAGATACAAAGAAGAAAACGCTTGAAGTGTTTTGGAAAAGCGGTGCCGGATTTCACCAAATCGAACGATATTCCATTTTAGGAAAACATCCACGCAAAATTTACGAATATTCCGAAAGCACGGCGATAAATGACGGCAATCGTTACATAACGACGAAGAAACTGATCAATGGAAAATGGCGAATGTGGAATAAGACAGTCAAAGACACTTCGCAATAATTACATCACAGTTTCGATCTCATCAAAGCCCGGACGTATGAATTCTCGGGCGTGCGGGAATTTTTTTTCAACTAGTGATTTGATCTGTTCCAGTTTTTCGATCTGAGGCCGAATAGATGCTGCGTTCGATCCGTTCAAAAGATAAGTCCACGCGAACACGGAACGCTCGATGGCGATGAGAGCGACCTTTATTGAGCCGTTTGCATCACTTTGTGTATCAAGCAGCTCATCTTTGTTTTCATAACCGTCCATATCGAGAAGGCCGTGAAGCCCACGATGGATTTTTGCGGAGATGAAAAAGTGATACCAGTGGAGTATCTCCATCATTTCACCCGCTGCCCGATCGTCATCTAGCGGCAGCCATGAGTCGGCACTCTCGAAAACCTTGCGATCCAATGCGTATTCGTGAGCTAGTTTGAAAGCATCATTGTCCTCGACCGTTCGCTGTTGGCGTTCGACGCTGGCATCGATTTCGGGATCGTTCATCGCAGCTTCGAGATCAATGCCGATCTCCTCGGAATGATCGATAAACATCTGTTTTGCCTCGTCAAGTGACTCGGCTACAACATTGAAGGCTTCGCCCATCGGATCGTCGGAATCTTCAAGCGAATGCGACCGCTCGTCGGCAAAGACGCGGCAGCGCGCAGTAAAGCCGCACCGTTCGCACCAGCGGTCACAATAATTATAAATGGAAGAAATAAATTGTTCGTCCGATGTCATCGGTGCAGTCTGGGGCGATGGGATTATTTGTTTTGTGAAAAATAAAAATACAAACCTGCGATGACAACAGCTATTAAGGCTATGAGCGCAAAAATGAAAAAACTTGACCCTGAATCGCCCGCTACAGCAGCCTTCTCAGACGATTCCTTAGCGGTCACTATGATCGGCTGCGTTTCTTCTGCATCATCAATTGGGCTGTCTCCTTCAACAACAGGATCATCTTCGGCAACATCGGACGCGGGACTGACTTCAGGTTCAGTTTCGAGGATCGGTTCGTCGTCGGCTTCGCCCGAATGTGGTTTGGTATGACCGGTGAAGGGCATATCCATAATTCCCAGGATGTCGTCGTCCTCGTCTATCTCGATCGTTTCCGCATTTGCCATAAAAGATGTTGAGATCGTTTCTTCGAGACTCCTTGGCAGTGAGCCTTCCGATTTCTTAAAAACCGGTTTCGGCATTTCCCATTTATTGTTTTTTTCTTCACTCATGATTTGCCTCTATAAATTTTTATTGCGGCAGATCTAAAACATCAGATCGCGTAATTATAGCAGTAATTCGTTTAAAATCTTCAATCAGGACTGCCGGATTTCGCTGAAGTTTCGATTTGATCTCGACAAAGCTCGTGTCCACGTCCAGCACGGGAAAGCTCTTGTCCATCACTTCGCTGACCTTAGCATTGAGCAGTTCGCGGTCTTCTAAAAGCTTTGCCAGCACATGGCTCTCGCGAAGGCTGCCGACCGAAGTGTGATTTTCCAAAACCGGTATCTGGGTCACGCCGTTCTCGCTCATCCTTGTCAAAGCCGCGCTCAGCGTCTCGTCAGGCGATACGAAAATGAGATTTGCCGGCGAACCGGAATTCTTGGTTTCAGCGATTAAACCGGCAGTGATACGTTGCGGTTCAAGCAGGAGTTTCTCCTTCATCCACTCGTCTGAATGGAATTTTGAGAGGTAATGTTCGCCGGTGTCGCAGACGATAAATACAACGATAGCGGAATCATCCAGATCTTTTGCCGCTTTCAAAGCTCCGGCAAAATTCGTCCCTGTCGAGCCGCCGCAAAAGATGCCTTCGCGACGCGATAACAGCCTGGCATATTCAAACGAATCCCGATCAGTTACATTTATGATCTCGTCGATCACATTCATATTGGCGTTGGTCACGGGCAGCGACTGGCCGATGCCTTCGACCAAATACGGTGTGGCCTCGGGCACGCGGCCAGATTCCTTATATGTCTTGAATATCGAACCGTACGGATCAGCGCCGATGATCTTTATGTTCGGATTTTGTTCTTTTAGATATCTTCCGGTTCCGCTGATGGTGCCGCCGGTTCCGATGCCGGAAACAAAGTGCGTGATGCGCCCTTCAGTGTCCTCCCAGATCTCAGGGCCGGTTGAGACATAATGGGCCTGCGGATTTGCAGGATGTTGGTACTGATCCGGATAAAAAGAATTAGGCGTTTCGCGAGCGATGCGTGCCGCAGTCTCGTGATAATGGTCCGGCGTTCCCGGTTTTGCGGAGGCGGGCACAACTACTACGTCGGCTCCCATCGATTTCAGATAACGCACCTTCTCTACAGACACTTTATCGGTCAGGACAAAGACGCATTTATATCCGCGAACTGCCGCCACAAGTGCCAATCCAATACCCGTATTGCCCGAAGTCGCTTCAACTATCGTCCCGCCTTTTTTTAAGACGCCCTCTTTTTCGGCGGCATTGATCATAGAGATGCCAATCCGGTCCTTAACCGAATAACCCGGATTGAGACTCTCCATTTTGGCAAGAACCGTCGCCTTTATCTTGTGCTGTTTTGTAATGTGGTTGATGCGCACCATCGGCGTATTGCCAATTAGCCCAAGAATGTCGTTGTAAAATTTCATTTGTTAGAGTTTGAGACGCTAAGTGTGCAAATAGTTTATGCGGAAAGATGTTTCTAGGCAAGAATAGCTCTAATGATCTCCGGCGTTTTCCTTCCGATCTTAATTCGCATTTGCATACCTTGACATCAGCTCTTCTATAGATATAAATGGTTATAATTATTGGTAATAATCAAAAATTCAACTAATAGCATTTCTTGACTTTATGCATCCGCATATATCCTGCGGATATTGTCATTAATCGTCGTCTAACTCAACCGAGACTTATTGCCCAAGAATCGAACGGAGGAAACTTATCATGTTCACGCAGAAATCGTCGTCCCGTCTTATCGCTATCACTTCAATTCTAATCGTTATCGCAGGAATTACCGTCAACGCTTCGGCTGGTTCCGGCTATGCTGTCGTTGATTCGTTCGCAGCGTTTTTCGGCATAACATCCGAGAAATCTGCTGTG
>JANMDA010000121.1:0-9556 GCA_031376085.1 Chloracidobacterium sp. | reverse complement strand
TCCCAGATCCTCAAATGCATCCGTGGCCGAACTCATACCGGAACCGCTCAGTCCCGTAAGAATTACAAATTCAGGAAGTTCGATACTCTTTCCCTGCTTTTTACGTCGCTCTGAAGGCATAAAAGCTAGGCTTCCTCGTCCTCAAGCGTCGGGATCACAGACGCCTTTGTCGCTTTGTGCGATTTGTCTATTACTTTATCTTTCAATTTCCTCGCCTGTTTTTCGATCTTATCGATCGTTTGCGACAGCGATTGGTACATGTCCGAGATGCTCGTTTCGGCAGTCAGAACTTCGTTTCGCCAATTGATCACGATCTCGGAACGATGCATGCCGCGTTCGACCTCGATTATTACATGGGCCTGCGCCGGTTTTCCGTCAAAAAGATGATCGATCTTTTTGAAATGGTCTTCAACATGGGTTTTCAGAGCGTGTGTTACGTCGATATGTCGTCCTGTAAATTCAAAGTTCATCATGGGTGTTTATCTCTCTTTATGTGTGCATTGGAACTAAATAACAGTTTTGCGTTCCCGCGAGCCGGGAATGTTCATCTGATCGCGATATTTTGCGATCGTTCTTCTCGAAAGTTTGACTCCTTCGCTGCTGAGAATTTTAACGATCTGGTCGTCGGTAAACGGTTTTTTGGTATCTTCTTCCTCGACCATTTTTTTGATCCTCAGTTTAAGTATGCGTGTCGAAACCTCTTCGCCCTCTTCATTTAGCATCCCTTCGCTAAAGAAACGTCTTAACTCAATAACACCTTGCGGCGTGTGAGCATATTTTCGGTTTACGACCCGCGAGATAGTCGAAAGATGCATGCCGATGTCTGCGGCAATATCTTTGAGCATCATTGGTTTAATATGTTCGACGCCTTTGTCAAGAAAGTCGCGTTGGCGTGAAACTATGCACTCGACTACACGATAAATAGTTTGTCGGCGATGTTCGATGTTTCGAAGCAGATCAACAGCCGACCGCACCTTTTCCTTAATGAAATCCTTTGTTTCCTTTGAGGAGTCAGGCTGATCAAGAAGTTTATTGTAAGTCTGGCTGATACGAAGCCGCGGGCTGCCGTCATCGGTAAAATAGATCACATAATCGTCTTCAAGCTTTTCAACGTAAACTTCAGGTGAGACGAAGATCGCTTCTTCGGAGCTGTAACGCCTGCCGGGGAACGGATCAAGCTGCCGAACCTTTTCAAGCTCATCGTCGAGAACTTGCAGTTCAACTCCAGTTTTCTTAGCGAGGTGTTGTAATCTGTGAGGCTGAAGGTCCTCAAGATGATTTATTACGAGATCTGCTGCAAGGCTCTCGCCTTCACCGACAGCTTCTAATTGGGCGAACAGGCATTCGTTTACGCTAAACGCTCCGCAGCCGACCGGCTCGAGTTTCATAACGACCTGCCGCGCCCGCTCAGCCGTTTCAACCGAACAAGAGCACATTTCGGCCACTTCTTCGATTCCAGCCGATAAACGCCCATCTTCATCCAGATTGCCGATCACCATGATCGCAGCTTCCTCAGTTTCGCTTTCGAGGCTGAGAAGATTTAATTGCCATTCAAGATGCTCGCTCAGCGATTCTGAATGAGTTAGAAACTGTTCAAAGCTGGGTGCGTCGTCTTTGTATTCGATCTCCTGTGTGCGATAGCCGGGGTCGAGATAATCCTGAAATTCACGGCCGTAATCGATCTCATCGAAGGAATCGGAAGATTCGGTATGCACTTCATCGCCTGTTTCAGCATCACCGGCAACCGTTGAATCAAAGCCGTTCTCAGACGGAGCGCCGGCATCGAACGCCTCATACTCGGCCATGGACTGTCCAACTTCGATCATCGTATCCGAAGTAGGATCGTTGCCATTTTCGAATTCGGCGTCGTGGCCGTCGGAATTTTGGTCGAGAATATTGTCTGCTATCTCCTGTACCTCGTCGCCGGGCTGCACCTCTTCGAGTATTGGATTTAAGACCATTTCCTGCTCGACCAACTCATTCAATTCGAGCGAGGTCATTTGGAGCATTTCGATACGCTGACGCAACTGGGGCGTCAAAACCATCTTTTGCTGCAATTGGTGAGTAAGTCGCAGAGATGACATATTCAGGAAGGTGGTTCAGTTATCCGACGGCGGCCTCGAAAGAGAACCGGTGAATTCCTAAATACAATTATACCGAGTTTGTATGGAAAATGGAAAAAAGACACTTCTGTCTACAAAGTAAATCTTTCGCCGAGGTATAAACGCCGAACGTCAGGGTCATCGATCAGCTCCGATGGATCGCCTGAGCGAAGGATCTTGCCCTCAGACAGAATGTAAGCCCGATCGGTAATGCCGAGCGTTTCGCGGACGTTGTGATCGGTGATCAGGATGCCGATGCCCTGCTTTTTCAGATACAGGATGATCTCGCGAATATCGTCAATTGCCAAAGGGTCGATGCCAGCGAAGGGTTCATCTAGGAGTATGTAACGAGGATCTGTGGCCAGGCAGCGTGCGATCTCGACACGGCGTCTCTCGCCGCCGGAAAGCGAATCACCACGGTTTTTTCGAACGTGTGTAATGCCAAATTCTTCGAGGAGTTCTTCAAGTCTGTTGAAACGCTCTTCACGAGACATTTTCATTGTTTCGAGGACGGCGAGAATGTTCTGTTCGGCTGTTAATTTGCGAAAGACGGAAGATTCCTGCGGGAGATAGCCCAAACCGAGGCGTGCACGCAGATACATCGGCAGTGCAGAAACGTCGCGGCCATTCATCGAGATCGAACCTTTTTCGGTTCGCTCAAGCCCGACCATCATATAAAAAGTGGTTGTCTTTCCGGCCCCGTTTGCTCCTAAGAGACCGACAACTTCGCCCGGAGCCACTGAAAGGCTTACATCGTCGACAACACGTCGGCTGCCGTAGGTTTTCTGCAAGTGATGAGCGGTCAGTGAATCGTTCTCGTAATGAGGCGAATTTCCGTTTGAGGAGTCGGTTTTCATTGTGCTTATATTATTGCTTGCCCTGCACCTTGTAAACCGACTTGGTCCTTGTTGAGGTTGATTGTTTTGATTTTCCTTCACCGACAACGCGCTTTTCGCGCATGTAAATAGTCAGTTGAGCGGATTGAGATGTGCCATTTTCAGCATCCTCGACCACGGCCGGGCTACCGCGAAGGACAGCCATCTCGTCGCTGGCAGTATATTGAAGCCATTCGCCGGTTCCGCGTCGTCCGGGTTGTGTGACGACTACATTTGTCTCGGCGACTGTTTTTGAAACTTCATTTTGTTCATTGAGAAAAACGTCAGCAGAATTTGCCGTAATTCGGTCGGTTCCCTGTCTGATGTCAACATTTGCCCTGTATTGCAGTAGCCGGCTATCGCGCATATATGTCATCGCATCCGCAGAGGCAAAAACGGGAACCGAGGCATCGCCGGATTTCTGATTCATTCTGACGTTGTAGGCAGCACTGCGGATATGGCCTTCGGCGATGAATTGGCCCTCGTTTTGCTTCAGCGTAAATTTGTCACCGTGAACATAATTATTCTCTTGCCAGCCGCGTGCGTTACCGGTGTAAACCGCAACCTCGCTTGGCTGGTCAAACTCAGCATTGTCCGAAGTCATAAACACCGGCTTGTCCGATTGGCTGAACGGAGCAGAATTGTTCAACTGTTTAAGACTGTAATATGTAGTGCTGACTTTTCCGCGAAGATAGGAATGTTGACTACGAGTATCCCAATCAACCTCTCGCGCTTTTGCCCGGTATTTCGAATCCCAACCTGTCGGTTCGCCGCCTCTCATCCTAACTGTTTCGTCGGCTTGCGTGTAAGTCATTTCCGCAGCAATTGCATTGTGATCGAGTTCAATAAACCGGGCGTTTCCTGAAGCTTTTAATTGCTCAATGTCCTTTGACTGCTGACTAAAATTTGCTGTCAACTGGTCGGCAGTCAATGTCTGAGTTCCGTGTCCCTGTTCGGCAATTGTCGGAATGCGCACAGTTTTTGTCTTTGTGCCTCCAATGCATATTTTAGCGTTATTTCCGGTTGCGAAAAACTCGCAATCAAATCGCGGTGCATTGATAGTCGTCTTATAATTCTTTTTGACAGCCTGCAAAGGTTCGATATACATCTCGGCATTGCCGACGGCTTCCGCTTTGCTTATGTCTTTACCGTTCGCGCCAAAGATCGTCCTGACAACGTCGGCGGTGATGCGTTTATTTGCAGCGTCGGCCGCTTCCGGGGCATTGAGCTGGATCGTCGTCCTGCCGTCAGTTCTCAACGCGTCGATTAGCCCCGCGCCTTTAAATATCAAGCCAATTCCTTTTGCCGCTGAAAGTGTAACTCGCGAATATTCTTTGCTGTCATTAGGAATGATCTCAACGTTGCTTTGCCCTATCGCATTTGCGTCATGAAGCTGACGTGATTCATTGAACGCAGCATTTAATTCGGGGGCAGCGATTGTTGTTGTACGCTCTGTAGTTGTTTGACGAGCGGCGGCGTTGCCGCGAATTATCGCATCTTTTATTTTCTTATCGGAAAACAGGGTTGCGTGCACGAGATCGCCTTTAAGATAATCGCTACCCTGCGTGATCTCGGCATTGCCGGTTAAAGTCAGTTTCCCTGCTGTTTGCTCATAGACGGCTTCCGATGCCGTAATGTCGGTCGATTTGTCAATGGCGGCTGTCAAAATATGGGCACCATTCTTTAGTTCATAACGGTCGGCGTCTTTGTAGTACATGGCATATCCTGAGTCGATATTCGTCGGAGATGCACCTGACTCGGATGAAACGATATGAACATTATCAATCAGCTCGAACTTTTTTAACTGCGACGACTTGGCATCAGCGCCGTCAAAGAAAACCGACGCACGATCGGCATGCACGTCGCTTGTCTGTGGTTTACCTGATTTAGATTTGGATTCTATGCCTATCGAAATATTGTTATGCAAATCGATCCTGTTGGCCGTTTGGTCAAATGTTGCGGAGGCAGTATTGATCTTGGCATATCGGATATTTGATCTTGCTAGTTCCGGCGATTCGAACGCCTCGATCTCGACATCTTTTAGCAATTCGACCACCTTTTCGCCGATCTTTACCGTTGCTCCAAACGCCTTACCGCGAACATTGCCACGTTCAAATTCAACAGCCTCGTCCGCTTCGGCTGTATCACTTTTTTTTGTATAGACAATATTGTTTGTCTTGATCTTTAAGTCTTCGGCAGTCTGGATCTGCACATTGCCCTTTAGATAAGTAGTGAAAGATTTATCCTCTTCGGGGATATAGAGCGCCGACTCGGCGGTCATTTTGTTATTGGAAACGCCGTCCTTGTCATATGTCTCGATATAAACATTCTCAAGTTCCTGATGGTTATCTGAAAATGTCTTTGCTGAATCGGCTTTGATGTAATATTTTGAGACACCACTGTCGGATTCGAGCCTTTCGTAGCCATTAACGTCAGCAGTGACATCGGTTGAAAGCTGTGTGTGCTCACTCCTTAATTTAAACGGAGACTTTGAGCGTTCGCGATAAAAACCGACGACAACCGCAAAGATAGTTACGGCAATAGCTCCGATCGCGACGAAACGGAAGTATTGCGGCAGTTTTGCCCGCAGCCTGTATTCATTTTGATTGTGGGTTATTTGTTCCGTCACTTAGGTTAATTATCTGCTCTCAAATCCTCGACGACAAGCTGTAAACGGGTATTTCCCTGCCATGTATTCGCTTCAGCGACATAAGCTAATTCGATGCGTGAATTGGGTTTGAGAGTTTGCCCCTTTAATCGTTCGACGCCATCCCACCACACGGCTTCGAATTGCTTATTATTTTCGCCGAGAAGCTTTAATTTGAGATGTTTGTCTTTCATTACAAACGGTTCGTCGCGAAGGATAAGATCTCTGGTCACAAAAATTGGTTTCGGATTCCCAATGCCGAACGGCTCGAATGCGGCAAACTGTTCGATAAGATCGAGGCCAAGTGTCTCGCTTGTCACGAGAGCGTCGATCTTAAGTTCAGGGATCAGTTCGTCAGGATCGAGATTTGCCTCAGCATACTCGTTAAGGCGTCTTCTCAACTCGATTATGTTCTCATGTTTTATCGTCATTCCGGCAGCAGCGGCATGGCCGCCGAATTTTTCAAAAAGCTCGCCGCAGGATTCGAGAGCATTTAATAAATGAAAACCTGCAATGCTGCGTGCGCTGCCGTGGCCAATGCCGTCTATTAATGACAGGACGATCGTCGGCCGATACAGCTTTTCCGCGATACGCGATGCGGCAAGGCCGATCACGCCTTGATGCCAGCCTTCGCCGGCAACGACGACGAAATGTTTCCCGTCGTGAGTTTCGGTTTCGGTCAAAGCAAGTTCGGTGATCTTTTGCTGCATCTGCTGGCGTTCGCGATTGCGGCTGTCCAGCAGCGAAGCAAGCTCGCGTGCTCTTCCAAAATTCTTTTCTTCAAAAAGCTCGACAACATGCTTTGCGACATCCATTCGTCCTGCGGCATTAATTCGCGGGCCGATACGAAATCCAATATGATAGCTGGTCATTTCGGAACGGCAGTCGGCAACCTCCATTAAAGCTTTGAGGCCGTAGCTGTCGGTTTTGGGCAGATCGAACAGGCCGAGGGCAACGATCGCTCGATTTTCTCCGGTCAGGGACATCATGTCCGCGACAGTTCCAAGAGCAGCGATCTTTAGAAAGCCCGGAACCTCATGTTCTAAACCATTTTCACGAAGAAGAGCGTGAGCGAGTTTGAACGCGACACCTACACCGGCGAGATGCTTGTCGGGATAAGGACAGCCGGGCTGGTTTGGATTCACGACCGCGACGGCCGGCGGAAGAGGCTCGCCGGTTTTTGGAAGATGATGGTCAGTGATTATGACATCCAGCCCGATGCTGTTAGCAAATTGAACCTCATTGACGCTGGTCGTGCCGGTATCGACGCTGATCACGAGCGAAACACCGTTCTTATGTGCTTCTTCAAGAGCGGGAATATTGATACCGTAGCCTTCGGTGAAGCGGTTTGGAACATGAAAAACAGAATCCGACCCGAGCATCGAAAGCATTTTTCGAAGCAGTACCGTTCCGGTCGTGCCGTCAACGTCATAGTCGCCCCAAACAAGTATTTTCTCACCATCGGCAACTGCTTTTTGTATTCGATCAACAGCTTCACGCATGCCTTTTAGAAGAAATGGCTCGTGAAGATGTTCGGGCGAAGGGTTGAGAAACTCGGTCGCCTTTTCTCTCGTTTCGTATCCGCGTGAAATAAGCAGAGCAGCAACGAGCGGCTTTACTTTAAGTTCCGACGCAAGCTTATTGACCGCAGCGGCGTCGTGTTTTTGGATTGTCCAGCGTTTTTGCACTACTTAACTCACTGCGGGGCTAATAATATTGAGCCACAGCAAAACGAGGATAGCCGTTCCCAGGATGAGGCGATAAATGATGAAGATGCTAGTTGAATTACGACGTAAATATGCGAGTAAAAACCAGATCGAAAGGTAACCGACAATTCCCGACACGACCGTCGCTACAATGAGCGGTGTAAAACTTTCAGGCGGAAGGATTTTTAAAGCTTTGCGAAGTTCGAGTAAACCGCTCGCGGTGATAGCCGGAATAGAAAGCAGAAATGAGAATCGCGCAGCAGTTTCACGTTTTTCACCGGCAAGAAGCCCGCCAGTGATCGTCGAACCCGAACGGCTTGCACCCGGCATGAGAGAGAGCACTTGAGCAAATCCGACGACAATCGCGTCAACCAGGCCGAGATGCCGCATGTCTTTTCGCTGCTTGCCAATATATTCTGCGATCGTAAGAAAAAGAGCGACAACGATGAGCATCGTCGCAATGATCCAGAGATTTTTCGTTCCGCTACCCTCGATAAAATCTTTGAATATAAAACCGACAGTTCCTATCGGGATCGAACCAATTATTACAAGCCAACCGAGCCAAGCTTCCTCGGAAAGCCATATCGGGCGAACGCCGTCGGTTCCTGAAAACCTCATGCCGCGTTTGCCTGTCAGCAAAGCAAAATGATCCCGGACAAACGCTACAGAAATGCCCAGGATGTCACCTGCAAAATATATGAGAACCGCCGCGAGTGTTCCCAACTGAATGACCGCCATCGTAGCTGTGATTTGCTCGGCGTTGCCATCGTAGAGATTGGTAAAGCGGCTTGCAAAAACAAGGTGTGCTGTGGAACTGACCGGAATGAACTCGGTGAGTCCCTGAACTATGCCGAGGATGATTGCTTGTAAAAGATTCATAGGTTACAGGCAGAAACGCGAGTGTTAACGAGCGTGCCGATTAAATGTTTACCGCACGCTCCTTTACAGTCGCGTTTCCGCCCGTAATATCCGCAATGAAAATTTACCACATTGACAGCAATCTGCCTATTCCCGGTACTTTGCTCTACTTGCAATACGATCATAGAGCCATGCCGGCATTATCTTACCCAATCGTACTAGAGTAGCAAGCTGCCATGGAAAAGCGGCGAATTTCTTTTTATTTTCGATCGCCTTGATGAAATGCGGGATCGAGTCGTCCAAATTCATCAAAAACGGCATTTTGGCCTCGCGGCCGGCAGTAAGGGGAGTGCGTATAAATCCGGGCTGAATTATGGTGACAGAGATGCCTTTCTGGGCGACATCGAGGCGCACACTTTCAAAGAATACAGTCATTGCAGCTTTGCTCGCCGAATAAGCCGCCGATTTCGGCAATCCGCGAAATCCGGCGAGACTCGAAATGGCGACTAGATGCCCCGAGCCGCGTTCAAGCATCTGCGGCAGAACGGCGTGAACGGCATTTACCGCACCCATTAGGTTTGTATCTATAACTTGCTTTACAGCCGAGGGAATAAGATCGTGCGTTTCGCGGCTTTTGCCACTGATACCGGCGTTCGCGATCATAATATCGATATGGCCGAATTCTTGACGAAATCTTTCCGCTGCCGTATGAACGGCGTCTGCATCCACAACATCACAAGGAAAAATCCTCGCTTCTCCACCAACAGCCGCACATTTTTCAGCGAGTGAAGAAAGCAGTTCTTCACGACGTGCGAGAAGCCCGAGAATCGCCCCCTTTTTTGCAAGGGCGATGGCAAGAGCCTCGCCGATGCCACTCGATGCGCCGGTTAAAAATACGGTTCTGCTTTTCCAATTCATGCCGCTGCTATTTATTCTTGGGCTAAATCTCAACGATCGTCGTTACTATCACGGGTTTTGTGCCGATCTTTTTTTGAACGAATCGTTTCAAGAGGATACGCAGATTTTCTTTGAAGAAGTTGCGGTCAACGATATGTTCGCGTTTCATATCGCCGACGGCTGTACGAATGGCTGAACGTGCGTCCGCCGCGAAACCGTTTGACGGATCGATGCCGGCGACGCCCTGGAATGTGATCTGCGGCTCGCCGGCTAGTTCGTGGCTGGATTTATTGATAGTGACGACGAGCGAGATCGCACCGCCGTAGGCGAGTTTCTTGCGTTCGCGGACGACGTCGTATTCGATCTCGTCGTGCGATTCCTCGTCGATAAATGTTTTGTGCAGCTCGTGCTTGTCCACGACCTTACAGGCGAATTCATCCACCTCAAGCACATTGCCGTTCTCGATCAAGA
>JANMDA010000110.1:0-2326 GCA_031376085.1 Chloracidobacterium sp. | reverse complement strand
GCCCATTGAGCAGCGACTTCGTTGTCGCTGCGGTTTATTTTTTATTGGCCGCGTGTGACCTGTTGCACGTCGGCATCGGCGGCCCCAACGTCAATTATCAGGTCACCGCCCCGTCTCCCGACATAATCCCGCTTACCGTAATGCACACGCCAACCCCAAACACCGTTCGCCAAGTGTTGGCTTACTGTTATGAGGCTCTCTTTGAGATCGACGCCCAATTCCTTTGCCTTGCGGTTTGCCGAAGCCAAGACCTGGGCCACCGAAACAGCGATCTCGTCCTTCAAGGTTTCATTTGTTAACACTGCCGCCATACTTTTACCTCTCAAAAATGACTTTTGTCGCTCCAATTATATGATAATCGCCCGCAGGCTCAATCAGATATATATTTTGCTCTGAAATGACACATTCCCCAAGATAAAATTCGCCTTTCAAGTCAAAATCGTCGCTAACGGCTCGAATATCGGTCAAACTCGGTTCTTGCTGGAAATTTTTTCCAAGATTTGGATGAGTGTGAAACGACGCGACAATATCTTGTCCGTCAACAAAGCAATTCTTATGTGGAGGCAAAATAATCTCATTCTGCAACCCTTTTTCCCAACGAATGGCCATTAGATTTCCAACGTCATCTACAACAATGAAGCCGCCTTCTTCGTGACCGCCTGATTCACCGGGATCTGAATCCAACCAAGCCCGATTCAACTCCGATAGGATCAGCACATTTTCAAAAATATCATTGATCGAAAAAACCATTTTGAAATTAGTCGCCCATCGCAGTAACAACTAGAGTTTTTAATCGCCTTATTAAATGTCTTTGAGGCTTGCGGTCATTTCCAGCAATCGAGGTGCGAAGCCAACTTTTTCGTATGCCTTAATTGCGGCGGGATTACTCGCAAAGACCTCAAGCCGCATATAGGTCACGCCTTTCGAAATAGACCATTGTTTAAGAGCTTCGATTATTAATCGATTTACGCCTTTTCCGCGATGTTCCGGGATAACGTACATAAAACCAAGATAGGCGTGTTGACGGTGTGTTAGATAAGGTTTCGAGTCTTCGATACTGGCATATCCGCAACCGACGATCTCGCCTTCCGATTCGGCCACGACAAACCCAACAGTTGGGGCAGCGATCATGTTTTCCAGATCGTAATAGTTTATATGACCGTTTTTGATCGTCTCATCAAGCGGACGTTCGAAATCGATCAACGCCTGCTCAAATGAGAGCAGTGTCCCAAAATCGGCTAACGTCGCCTGTCTAACAGTTACCTGTTTCATTCGGAAAAATATTTAACACAATACCAATCCAGCATCGAGTGCCTCGACGAGCCGATCAACCGTATCCGTCGTCGTATTGAGCATCATTCCGGTGCGAATTACGTTGCCGTAGAGGCCGCCTTTGCCGATGAGGACGCCGCGGCGTTTGGTTTCTTCAAAGACTTTCAGCACGGCTTCGGGATTTGGTTCTTTAGTCTTGCGGTCTTTGACCAGTTCGACGCCAAGCATCAAGCCTTTGCCGCGAACGTCGCCGATGCAGGCGTGTTTTTCCTGCAATTCGAGCATCCGTTTTAGTAGGTAATCGCCGACAACTCGTGCGTTGGTTCGCAGGTCATCTTCCTCAATGACTTTGATCACCGCAAGGCCGACAGCCGCCGAGACCGGATTGCCGCCAAATGTCGAGAACGTCAATCCCGGAAACGCATCCGCAACCTCGGGCGTCGCGATCGTCCAACCTATCGGAACACCGTTGCCCATGCCTTTTGCCGAAGTCATAATGTCCGGCTCGACGCCCCAATGCTCGATGCCAAACCACTTGTCGCCCGTGCGGCCCCAAGCGGCCTGGACTTCGTCCGAGATAAACAGCCCGCCGTGACGGCGAACGATCTCAGCCACACGCGGAAAATATTCTTTTGGCGGAATGATAAAACCACCGACTCCAAGGATCGTCTCAGCGATCATTCCGGCGATCTTTCCTGTGGTTGTCGTCTTGATGAGTTCCTCAACATCGTCAGCGCAAGCGACGCCACACGACGGATATTCGAGCTTGAACGGACATCGATAACAATACGGAGCGACCGCATGAACAATGCCCGCGACCTGCGAAGCTATCGGCTTCCAAGTGTGATGCCCGATACTCGAAAGCGCCGTCGCCGAACGTCCCGCATAAGAATGACGCAGCGCAATGACCTCGTTGTTGCCGGTCGCGATCTTTGCCGCGAGAATTGCAGTGTCGTCGGCCTCGGTGCCGCTGCTGGTGAAGAACGACTTCTTAAGATTGCCCGGCGTGATCTCGGCCAATTTTTCGGCAAGGTCGCCCTGCGGCCCGTTTGCG
>JANMDA010000097.1:0-4040 GCA_031376085.1 Chloracidobacterium sp. | reverse complement strand
CAGATATTCTGCATCAAACTATCTGTGTTTATTTGTGTCCATCTGTGGTTACTATTACTTCGATACCAGCCGCGAAACGTCAAAAAATATCACCGTCACCATCAACAGCAGCACAATGGCGAGGCCTGTCAATTGAATGCGTTCCTTTGCGACCATGGACAGCGTTTTGCCAAACCATGACAGCACTTTTTCGATGCCGAGTACCATTATCTGTCCGCCGTCGAGCATCGGAATCGGCAGTAAGTTCATTACGCCGAGACTGAGGCTGATCGCCATCAGCACGCCGAGCAGGCCAAAAAAGCCGCTTGCAAAAACGGTCGTCACTATTATCTGGCCTATACCGATCGGGCCGGAAACGGTATCGCGTGCCGATCTTTCGCCTGAGCCAACCTGGCCTAATGCGGAACCTGTCATGCGCAAGATACGAAGATTCTTGTCAACTGCCTCACTGGCCGCGCCGCCGACGCCCACAGGTTCGAGATTACTAAGAAGCGACGTATCGAATCGTATGCCGATCAGCCAATCGTTATTTTTTTGAACTGCATAGGTCGTGATCTCTTGTTTTTGATCGTTGCGGTTAACGCTGAGCGTTATCGGTGCTCCTTTCGATTCGCCGATAAGGATCTTCATTTCCTGAGTGTTGCGGATAGCCTTTCCGTTTACCGATGTGATCCAATCGCCTTTTTGCAGCCCTGACGAAGCCGCAGGCATCTCGCTGTCAATGGTTCCAACCACAACCGGTTCCGTTCCGGCGTCAGGAGCCATATCTAGAAAACCGCCTGACTGGCCGTTTTCAGTGACCTTTGTGGGGGAGATGTTCATCTGTATCCGTTGTCCGTCGCGCTCGACGGCTATCGGAACCTGTTTTTCCGGTACCAATAAGGCACCGTCCTCGATACGATTCCATGAAGGATTTTCAACACCTTCAAAACTAACGATACGGTCGCCAACCTTGACCCCTGCATTGTCAGCCGCTCCACCGGCCTTTACAAAGCCGACGATCGGCGCGGGATTGTTCGGCACGCCATATATCAGGGCCATTGTAAAAGGGATCGTCAGTGCGAGAACAATATTCATAAATGGCCCGCCAACCATCACCAGAAACTTTTGCCAGCGCGGACGAAGCTCGTACAACTCAGATTCGGGAACGGGATCACCCTTTGATTCGCCGCCCTCAAGCGATCCGGTTGCTTCGTCGCCGTAAAGCTTGACGTAAGCACCGAGCGGTATCGCGCTGATGCGATAATCGGTATGTCCGATCTTAAAGCCAAAAAGGCGCGGGCCAAGGCCGAAAAATGAATAAGCCTCGACGCGCATACCGAAAAACTTAGCCACCATAAAATGGCCGAATTCATGGATGTTTATGGCAACGCCGAGAACAAAAAGGATAGCTAAAATTGCAATTAATATATCGGACATCAAAATTTCCTATTCAAAAACTCTAACTTAGAGACCCTCACTGCGGTCTAAGTTGTAAACTAAAAGTGTAAAACCCCTGTAAAATCCAGTCAATCTAAATCGTGATCGCCGCCGAAGTGACGTTTGCCGACAAAAGTCTGCCCGAGGCAATTCGTGCCTCTTTGTCAGCGGTTAGAATTGTTTTGAGATCGGCCGCCGGCTTGTTTTCGTGGGCCCGCATCACTTGGGCGTTTATTTCGGCGATCTCAGACAGCCCGATGCGGCCATCCAAAAACGCCTGAACGGCTGTTTCATTTGCCGCATTGAGGACCGTCGCCATTGTGCCGCCAGCCTTTAATGCATCGTAAGCTAGGCTGAGACACGGGAAGCGGTCAGTATCAGGCTCTTCAAAATCAAGACGGCTGAGGCCGGCAAGATCGAGCGGCGGCAGGCAATTCTCGCGTCTCTCAGGATAAGTCAAAGCGTATTGAATGGCGTGTTTCATGTCAGTAACGCCCATCTGAGCAATTATTGAGCCGTCAATCATCTCGACCAGCGAATGCACGACCGATTGCGGATGCACGACAACCGAGATCTGATCGGCGTCAAAGCCGAAAAGCCACTTAGCCTCGATCACCTCAAAGCCTTTGTTCATCAAAGTCGCCGAATCGATAGTGATCTTGTCGCCCATCTTCCAGTTAGGGTGATCGAGAGCCTCGTCACGAGTTGCATTGGCGATCTGATCTGACGTCGATTCTCGAAACGGCCCGCCCGAGGCAGTGAGAATTAGGCGTCGTACTTCACCGCGTTTTTCACCGCGCAGGCATTGATGAATGGCGTTATGTTCGGAATCGACCGGTAGTATCTCGGCACCCGACTTTTCAGCCGCCTGTGTCATCATTTCGCCGGCCATGACAAGCGTTTCTTTGTTTGCAAGAGCAACACGTTTGCCTGCTTCGATGGCACGAAGCGTCGGGACAAAGCCGACCGCACCGACAGTCGCCGAAACAACGATCTCGGCTTCGGGATGTGTTGCAACTTCGATGAGGCCCTCGGAATTGAGAGCGATCTTTGGCGGTTTTACGTTGAGAGCGTGAAGCTCTCGCTCAAGGATCTCGGCACATTCCTGATCGTCGCAGGACACAAGTTCAGGCCGAAATTCAGCGATCTGGCCGGCAAATTTCCGCATATTGCGGCCGGCAGCCATTGCAACGACCCGAAAATCGCCTAAATGTTCTATAACTTTGAGCGTGTTGCAGCCGATCGAGCCGGTGGAACCGAGGATGGAGATTGACTTCATTTTCTAAAGTAACTAGACCTTTCGACGATAAACATTCTTCATGATCAACGTAAAAGGAAGATCAGAAATACCGGGCATAAGACCAGGATGAATTATCTGGGTAATCGTCCTGCCATCTTTTGAAATTGTCCACTCTTCCATAAATTGCAAGTTCGCCTTTTCTTTGCCTGACCGATTTAGCGAGGCATCTAAATCGTTTGAACCGTCTCCTTTTATGACGACAAATCCCATCTCCTTGATCAATTTTTTACCTTTCCAGCGATAAGAAACGAAGTTATTTTTGTCAATCTTGTCCTTATTTAACGACACTTTTCGGCCATCGGCAATGATTAGCTTATTAGTCACAAAAGTATCTGTTCCAGTGACAGTTGTTTCGTTCATAGTCATTGTCAGACTATTCTGCACTATTACAATCGTAGTATTTGAGTTTTGTAGGCTTCCTCCGGTAAGTTTCGGTTCACTCTTTGTACGGTCTAATATCCAGATTCCAGAAAAATCAGGAAGATCTGGTACAGCCTTTACTTCTTGCGATCTACAAATCGATACGCAGACGAAAAGACATACTAAAGCAATTATTCCTTTTACGGCCTTCATTCAGTTATATATTCTAGCAAGAACTGATCAAGATTACGCATTTTCTGGAATACTTGTCTTCGGCTGCCTGTTTATATGTAAGAAACAAGTAATTTATCGTTTCTCTCTCTTGCTAAATTCGAGCGGAGCTTCTAGGCGGTTGGTCTTGTTTTCGCCAGCGGCTTGTTTGTCGGCGAGGAATTGGTTGAATTCGGAAGATCTGTTTTTTGGGACGCTCAGTGTTTTCCAATCCGCCGATTTGAAATGCTTTGCGAGCAGAACGATCTGGCCGACGTGATAGGCGTAGTGCGTCATCTGGCGGTTTAACGCCTCGGCAATCGTGTGAGGCTCGCCGCGTATCGGTACCGTTCGTGAGAAATCATCAACGGTTAGCGGTTCAATTGCGTCAAACAAGGTTTGCCAGCCCGTTTCCCAGAATTTCATCAGGCTTTCTCGCGTGTCGCCGATCAACTCAAACTCTGTATCGCGATGACGGTCAGGTTTTTCGCCGTCGCTCGTCAAAAAGTCACGCCAGCGCGAATGTAAATTACCGGCGATGTGTTTAACGATAACGGCGATGGAATTTGCCTCTGCATCAATCAGTGCGAAAAACTCTTCGTCCGAGATTTGCTCGATGGCACGCTCCGCCATTTTCTTGTAATTGCGAAAAGATGAAATCGCGTCGGCGTGATAGTTTTTGATGATCTGCTCGGTCATTTAGGCTTCGATGCTTCCTTTTTGAAGTCACGATAATAATCGTTGATAAAAT